>DASXVE010000032.1 GCA_036504445.1 Candidatus Aquicultor sp. | reverse complement strand
GTATTATTACTCAGTAGATACAGCGGCTAATACCGAGGCCAATAAGAATTTGGCGATTAAAGTCGATACGGCAGCACCGGCAACCTTTACGCTCTCAAGTCCGGCGGACAACTCCTGGACAACGAATCAGAAACCAACGCTCGGCTGGAATGCATCCTCCGATGTATTAAGCGGCCTAGCTAATTATGTCGTCAGAATTGATGGCGCAACAGATCAAACGCTAACGAGCTCAACGCTCTCAGCTACAACGGTAGCGACGCTAACGGAAGGTATGCACGCCTGGCAAGTTGTTGCGGTAGACAACGCTGGCAACCAGACAGCGGCGACAGCACGTACAATCAGCGTTGATCTCGCAAATCCAACGGCGACGATAACTGTACCTACAAATGATGCAACAATTAACGGAACGATTAATATTACCGGTTCGGCAACCGATCCTAACTTCAATAACTACGTCCTTGACTACGGGTCGGGGGCATCACCATCAAGCTGGACGACGATCGCAACGTCAAACACAGCCGTAGCGAACGGCACGCTCGGCACGCTCAATACCAGCAGCATCGGGAACGGTCAATACACCATCAGATTGAGGTCTTATGATAAGGCGAGCAAGACAGCGACAATGTCGATTCTTGTTACGGTAACAAACGATGTAACGCCACCGGTAACGACGCTGTCAACGAATCCTGGTACGGCCGACGGTGCAAACGGCTGGTTTAAATCAGCGACCGCGATTACGCTTACCTCGTCCGAGCCGGGTTCGACCTACTATCAGTGGGATGGCACCGGCGGCGCCTGGACGACGTATACGGGACCGTTTGCGGTGCTTGAGGGCAACCATGCACTCCACTATTACTCGAAAGATACTGCCAACAATACAGAGGTCACAAAGAACCAGGCTATAAAGCTTGATACGGTAGCGCCTGTCGCACCGGGGCTCTCAAGTCCGGCCGATAGCGCCTGGATAATAAACCAGAGGCCGACCCTCGGGTGGAACTCGGTTACCGATGCAACGAGCGGTTTGGCCAGCTATAGAATTAAGGTAGATGCATCGATCGACCAGACGGTCGGTAGTTCGGTGACCTCGACTCAGACGGCGGCAACTCTTACCGAAGGCACGCATACCTGGCAGATTATAGCGGTTGATGGGGCGGGTAACTTAGGAACATCGGCATCGAGAACAATCAATATAGATATCGCTAACCCGACGGCATCAATAACAGCGCCAACAGATGGTGCGAGTGTATCGGGCACGATAAACATCACGGGTTCGGCAACCGATGCGAACTTTAAGAACTACGCACTCGAGTATGGCGCCGGTGCGACACCATTATCCTGGACGCCGATTACCAATCCGACGACGCCGATTACGAGCGGCACGCTCGGTTCATTAAATACATCAACGCTGGCCAATGGGCTATACACCATCAGGCTTACAGCTAATGACAATGCAAGTAAAACATCGACGGCTTCGATTCAGATCAATGTTACAAACGATGTAACGGCACCGACGACGACATTATCGACGAATCCTAGCGCGATCAACGGTAAGAATGGTTGGTTTAATACGGCAACAACTATAACGCTCTCACCGTCCGAACCGGGCACCACGTATTACAAGTGGGATGGAGCTCCAACCGATACAACGTATACCGGCCCGTTTGCAGCACTTGAGGGTACGCATACGCTGTCTTACTACTCAAAAGATACTGTGAATAATACCGAGACGGTTCGGAACCAGACGATTAAGGTCGATACGGCGGCACCGGCTCTCTTTAACCTAACGTCACCGGCGGATGCAAGCTGGCAAAGCACTACGAGCCAGACGCTTAGATGGGGTGCTTCATCGGATGCAACCAGCAATCTTGTGAGCTATATTGTGAAAGTCGATGGCGGTATCAACAAGACGGTTGCTGCCGGTACCACGCAGGCAGCGGTAACTCTAACTGAAGGCAGCCATAATTGGCAGGTTATTGCAGAAGATAATGCCGGCAACCAGACAGCTTCGTCAACCTGGTCTGTTAGTATCGATACCGCAAACCCGGTGGCAAATATAGTAGCGCCGGCAAACAATGCGACGATTTCAGGCACAGTTGCAATAAACGGTACGGCGAGCGATATCAATATCGCTAGCTATAAGCTTGAATATGGTGTAGGTGCCTCACCGTCGAGCTGGACAACAATCACAAGCTCGACCGCGAGCGTTACAAGCGGCACACTCGGTACGTTAAATACCACGCTGCTCGCGGACGGCGCGTACACGATACGTCTCACCGTAACCGATAAAGCGGCGAAGACGACGGTAGCCAGTATTGCGGTTACAGCGAACAACGATACGGTTGCACCGACAACGACCGTGATCACCAGCCCGGCAGCTCCGGATGGAACGAACGGCTGGTTTAAATCAGCGACCACGCTCACGCTCGCGTCGTCCGAGCCGGGGTCAACCTACTATCAGTGGGATGGAACAGGTGGAACGTGGAACGCCTATACCGGCCCAATTGCGGCTCCGGAGGGCAATCATACGCTCTACTATTACTCAAAAGATGCCATAAACAACATGGAAGCGACAAAGAACCTGGCGGTAAAGGTCGATATGAGCGCTCCAAGTACACCTGCAATGCCGGCCGAGCCGTTTAACGATATCTGGCTTTCCACCCAGACACCAGCGTTTAAGTGGACACCGGCGGCAGACAGTATGTCCGGTATTCTAAAATACAAGCTCATGATTGATGGCGTGATGAACAAAGAAGTGGGCGGCGCTATAACAGCGACAACGCCGACAGCGTTGGCAGCTGGAAGCCATACCTGGAATATTGTTGCGGTGGACGCTGCCGGCAACGAGGCGGCATCCAGCAGTACGTGGACGATCAAGATAGATCTGACAAATCCGGTTGCCGTCATTACGGCTCCCGCTAACGGAGCGCTTGTATCGAATACAATTGCGGTTACAGGTTCGGCGACAGATGCCAACTTTGAAAAGTATGTTCTTGAGTACGGGCGCGGCACATCGCCGACTTCATGGACCACGATTAATGAGGCCATAAACCAGGTCAACAATGGAACCCTGGGATCGATAGATACGACTAACTGGCAGAACGGCACATATACCATAAGGCTAACTGCTAATGATATTACCGGTCGCAGCGCAACCACTAGTATTACGGTGACATCCGGCAATGTTGACGGCAATCCGCCTATTTGGTCCGGTAGCACTGCGGTTGAAGCAGTACCGATTAGCTACGACCAGATATATGTCAGGTGGCCGGAGGCAACCGATACGGTTGGGGTTGCGGGTTACGAAATCCACAAAGTATATAGTGGAACCGATAGCATAATTGAGACCGGAACCGGTACATACTATATAGCACAAGGGTTGTTACCAAATCAGGAATATACGTTCTACGTGAAGGCGTACGATGATGCGGGCAACCGCTCTGTGAAGACGCTGGATGCTGTAGCAACAACATTTAAGAAGCAAGAATATATTGTGACGCCGCCTTCAAGCGATAAAACTGTTGAGGTTCCGTTGAGCGGTATAGGCACAAAAGTTATATTTGATAATGTCACATCGGGCGGCGAGGTTAACTTCGTTGGTTACTCGAGCCTACCCCAGTTAAAAGCGCCGCTACCGCCGTTACCGAGTGACGCCCAGCCGATTATTGGCGCGATCTTTGATGTTGCGCTAGGGGAAACCTTCATATATGAAGGCAATGTTCAAATCATAATACCGTATACCAAGCTGGGAATATCGCAGCCAGATAAACTCGAGTTATGGCACTATAATACAAAACGCCAACCGGCGGCCTGGGAGACCCTGCCGAAGCAGGTCAGGGTAGATCAGGGTGTGGTCGTATTTACCACAACATCGTTCTCTCCATACGTTCTTGTTTACTCCGCTTCAGCACCTGGGCAGGTGGCATACGGCATGAATACTAATATGCTGCTTGCGATGGCCCTTCTCATGATGGCGTCCGGCGTATTCTTTATACGTGGGCTTGCCCGGCATCCATTCTAAATTAAGAAATCTTTATGGGCACACCAAGCGTGCCCATTCTTTTGTGCCTAGCAAGCTATTGCAATTCCGACCAGGACAAGCGATACTGAAATTCGACCTGACTCGCTGGTCGAATTATTGTTATCGGTTGCAAGGTAGTGTAACATTCAAGCAATAACCATCGTGTGCATAAGATTTGGTTTGCCGTAAAAAGGAGCGTACAACGTGGCTTCGCAAGTGTCCCCCCAGGGCAATAAGCCGACAAAGACAAGAGTTAAATTCAATAAGAAAGCGCTGGTTCCGGCATCGGTACTTTTTCTAGTAGCGATAATTGCATGGTGGCAAATATCGCTGTCGCTTCAGAAAACCACGGTCAAGGCGGTAAAAGTAGAGAAGGGCAGCATTGATATTCTTGTTTCCGCACCTTCTAAGGTAACGCTACCAAGTCGTGCTGATTTGAGCTTCAAAACCAATGGAAGGTTAGCGGCTGTATATGTGAAAAAAGGTCAAACGGTTTTGGCGGGGCAAACGCTCGCCGAACTCGATATGACGTCGATTTATCCGCAAATTAACCAAGCACAGGCCGGGCTCAAAATAGCACAGGCCGGGCTTGAGAAGCTGTTATCCGGACGCAGTAGGGGCGAGGTTGCCGTAGCTGAGGCCCAGGTTGATCAGGCCAGAACAGCCATAGAGAATGCGCAGCGGGCTCTACGAACGACGAGTAAACTTGTTGCACAGAGTAAACAAAAAGCCACGCTGGGCATAAAGAATGCCCAGGAAGGGCTTAATGTTGCAACCGAGCAATTTGCCAAGGTAAGAAACGGCGCTCGGACAGAGGAAAGGGCTGTTTCACAAGCCCAGGTCGACCAAGCATGGCAAGCGCTTCAAGATGCGGAAGACAACCTCACACAAGTGAGCCTAGTAAATAGTGCGGTTGCGCAAGAGGCACAGAAAGCGTATGAAGGCGCAGATGCTGTTCTAGCCGCATATACGCTAGATACAACATCGACCGCATATAAGCAACTTCAAGCTAGCGCTGATGGCGCACATCAGGCCTATAACAGGGTTATGGCTTCTAACGGCCAAACATATCGGGCAGCGCAAGCACAGGTAAATTCCGCACGCAAAGCTTATGATACGGCGGTGGCGCAACATAATCTTTCAACATCGCCAGCCAGGGATGAAGATGTGGCTATCGCGCAGAGCCAGCTTGCACAAGCTGAAATTGCTCTTACGCTTGCAAAATTTAACCAAGACGATGCGAGCATCGACGGCCAGCTCGACACAGCACAAGGGCAGCTTAATACTGCGATGAAAGCGAGTAAAGTTGCTATAGCACAGCTTGAATTGCAGAAACAAGGGCCGGGAGCCGCCGATGTTAAGCAGGCGCAAGGGCAGGTCGAGCAGGCTCAGGCAGCAATCCAATCAGCCCAATCGATCGCTCAAGACGCTGCGCTAAAGGCACCTTTCTCGGGCAGGGTTGCGGATGTTAACGGTAAAGTCGGTGAAATCGCAGGGATGAATGCTCTCGCAGCAGGAGGAACGGGCGGTTCAAGTGCGTTTATAACGCTCATCAATAACGATCGCATCGAACTTTCAGCCGACATCGACGAGACAGAAGTGAGTAAGCTAAAAGTCGGTCAAAATGTACGCGTTATGCTCGACGCATACGATACCAAGGCATTTGACGGAAAGCTCACCAATATCTCGCTACTCTCGTCCAAGAACTCGACCGGCGGTACGATTTTCGAGGCAACGGTTATCGTCAACACGGGTAAAGGTGAGGTTCGTGAGGGTATGAACGGTGACATTGATATAATCGTCGATCAAAGGAATAATGTACTTACCGTACCGTTTGAAGCCATAAAAACCGATGGACAGAAGAAAATGGTCTATGTCATAGAAAAGGGAATCGCGCACATCCGCGAAATAAAAACAGGTTTGGCGTCCGATACGGAGTACGAAGTGGTATCGGGGCTAAAACAGCATGATACAATAGCCGTCGGAAAAGTCACGTTAACCGAGGGGCAGACAGTAAAATTAGAAAATTAAGGCAGGCCGAGAATGGCAATTGAAGCACAAGACCTCTACAAGATTTACTGCCTGGAAGATGTTGAAATCAATGCCGTGAACGGTATTACTCTTCGCATAGATGATGGTGAGTTCGTTTCCATTATGGGTCAATCCGGCTCAGGTAAATCCACACTTATGCACATCGTCGGCTGCCTGGATAAGCCGACGAGAGGTTCTCTTCTCATTGACGGCCGTGATACCAACGACCTCTCCGATAACGAGCTCGCCGATCTTCGTCTTCAGAAAATCGGGTTCGTTTTCCAAACGTTTAATCTAATCCCCCGCGCGACGGCGGTTAAGAATGTCGAGCTGCCGCTCGTATATGCAGGTATTGCTGCCGCTGAGCGCAGAGAACGCGCCATACGCGCCCTTGAATCAGTGGGCTTGGGCGACAGGCTCTATAATCGCCCGTCACAGCTC
Source organism: Candidatus Aquicultor sp. (assembly GCA_036504445.1). NCBI lineage: Bacteria > Bacillati > Actinomycetota > Candidatus Aquicultoria > Candidatus Aquicultorales > Candidatus Aquicultoraceae > Candidatus Aquicultor > Candidatus Aquicultor sp. The sequence goes on along the minus strand of DASXVE010000032.1, from coordinate 52,403 downwards.
TCAGGTGGGCAGCAGCAGCGCGTAGCGATCGCCCGTGCGCTTATTAACGATCCCAAAATCATCTTCGCCGACGAGCCGACTGGGAGCCTCGATTCGAAATCGGGCACCGAGATCATGGGCATTCTTACAGACCTTCACAAGCAAGGCAAGACCGTTATCCTTGTAACCCACGAGGCGGAAGTCGCCGAATATGCAGACCGCCTGATACGCCTGCGTGACGGTCAGGTTATCGAAGACGGCCCGGTGAAAAAAACCATGACGGGTGGGAAGCGCAAGAATGAACTTACTTGAGAGCTTTTTGCTTGCGCTTGACGCGATCATTGCCAATAAAATGAGGTCGGCGCTGACGACGCTCGGTATTATCATCGGCGTTCTTGCCGTGGTGTTGCTCGTTGCTATCGGGCAGGGCGCTAAGAACTATGTCACACAGCAAATCGAGGGCATCGGTTCAAATCTTATCATGATCATGCCGGGTTCGATGGATTTCTCCACCGGCGGCAATCCCGGCTCAACCGTAAACAAACTGCGATTAAGCCATGTTCGTGATATCGAGCGTGAGGCGACCAATGTAAATCAGGTCGGAGCGCTCATAGAGGGTGCGGGCACCGTGAAGTTCGGCACCAAGTCTGGCAAGAGCACTATTGAGGGTGTTATGGCGAATTACCCGGATATGCTCAACTATCCGGTCAGTGAAGGTACGACTTTCAGCGAGGCGCAGGTAAGCGGCGGCAAGAAAGTCGCCATTATCGGCAGCACCCTTGTTGATAAGCTCTTTAACGGTTCAAATCCCATTGGCCGGCGCATTACGGTCGAAGGGCAAAAGCTAATAGTAATCGGTACGCTCGAGTCTAAAGGAAAATCCCTGGGACAAGATCAAGACAATGTAGTGTTCGTGCCAATCACGCTTGCACAACGTATGTTCGGTTTTGAATGGGTCTCGTCTCTCGTGGCCGAAGCTAAAGATGAGAACAGCGTCAAGCCGGCGCAAGAGGAAATCAAGCGTATCCTACTGAAAAGCATGTCGAAAGACGATTTTTCAGTCATGACCCAAGAGAGCATCCTCGGTACTATGCAATCGATTCTCAGCATACTCACACTCATGCTCGGCGGTATCGCAGGTATATCACTGCTGGTAGGCGGCATTGGAATCATGAACATAATGCTGGTGTCGGTTACGGAACGAACGCGTGAGATCGGTATCCGCAAGGCGGTCGGCGCGAAGACGCACGATATTCTGGTTCAGTTTATCATTGAAGCAGCGACACTTAGCGTTATTGGCGGGCTTATAGGCATTATTATTGGGTTTAGCGGCGCACTCCTCATTAGCATCGTATTTCCGGCTACGGTGCCGGCGTGGGCGGTGATTGTCTCGTTCGTGTTCTCGGCCGGTATCGGTATTTTCTTTGGTGCGTACCCCGCATATAAAGCTTCGCGGCTCAGCCCGATCGAAGCGCTCAGATATGAATAAGTGCGCGGCTGTCAGGTCACGGTTTGCTTGTAGCGTCAGGTAAAGGGGGATAATTGTGGAATTAGTTAAAAGCCTTTTAAACACCATTGTAAGCCCTTCTCAGGCATTCGCTTGGGTGGCAGAGCATCCTCTCTGGTTGATCCCGGTGGTGCTGTTATTATTAACCTCGGTAATCGCAACCTTTGTTAGCGCCCCGTTTATCGCGGACTTGTCGATGCAGCGCCTCGAAGAGCAGTCGAGCAACATGTCCCCCGAGCAGATCAAACAATCAAAAGACATGATAAACTCACCGCTCATGGGCACAATAACGGTGGTATTTGCCGTTATAGGGATGATAATCGCGCTGCTGATACAAACGGTTGTCTTCCATTTCTCTGCGCTTACCATTGGGGGGAATGCACGATTCGGCTTAGGGTTTGCCATGGTCGCCTATGCACAAGTGCCGATCATGCTACAGCAAATCATACAGTCGGTGTACTCGAAGATGACCGACACAATGATACAATCCGGTTTTTCAGCTATGTTACCGGCCGATCAGGCCACTAAACCGATGGGAATATTCTTAACCCATGTAGATGTATTTACCGTCTGGTCGCTCATCCTCATCGCCATCGGATTGCCTATCATCTATAAAATATCCAAAGCCCAGGCGGCTGTTCTTTCTGCCGGCTACTGGGTATTGAGCACGACGATAGCCGTTATCATAGGAGCAATCGGCGGCGCTTTCGCTTAAAGTGAAGTCAAGCCGGCATATTATGCCAGTACCCAGTATGGGTATAATAAGACACAGGTTCGCAGCCCAGGCGAAACCGGTGCATTCAGCCACCCGAAGGCACATGCTTCCTTCCGCCATTAATACCCTAAATGACTTACTATAGAGATAAAAACAGATTGATGTGGGATAAAGCCCCTGTTTTAGCAGGGGCTTTATCTGTACGCCTTAAATTTTCGCATGTGCGTAACCAAACGCCCACTATCTCGTTATAGTAAATGAATGATCAATTAAGCGCTTAACTTGCCTCCATTTACAATGACGGGGGCAGCCGATTAACAAGGGGGAATCAGTATGCTTTTTAAGGGACTAAAGATTGTACTTGCCGTATTTGTAGTATCGGTGCTGCTGGCAGGCATTGCAGTAGCGTGCCCGGGTGGCAGCAAGATATTTAGTTCGAGCGAAAAACAGCAGGCTAAGGCACAAGTTAAGGGAGATGCTGCACACGAAGCTAATGACAACGTTGCGTATGATGCCGACACCAAAGACAACGATAAAGTTATTGTCGAAAAGGGCAAAAAGCGGACAATCATTAAAGTAGTGTACGAGCCACGAAAGGACAGAGATAAGAACAAGGATAAGTGGGCGAAAAAGTTCGGGTCAGTTACCGGTCTAACCTTGCTAGCATGCGAATCGACACCGACTAGCGGAACAGTAGATTGTACACCATCGGTTGAGAATACGCACTGCACGAAAAGCGCAGCGTGCATAGAGTTTTCGAAGAGCTGTAAAACTTCACCTAGCGTAGAGTGCTCAAAAAGCGCCGAAACATCGCCGAGTATTGACGGTACCGGCACACCGCTCGCAGGCGTGCACCTCCGTCTCTTAAAGAACAAGGGCAAAGGGTTTGAGCACGTCTCGTGGGCAACTCAATCCAACAAAAAGGGCCAGTTTGTCTTCAAGAATGTTAAGACCGGCGACTATGTACTGCGCGTTTGGTCAAAGAGCGCTGTTTACAACGGCTCCAAACCGATTGCGGTTCATGTTGAGGGCGGCAAAGCGACAAATCTTTCGCCGTTAGTATTTGAAGCAAAGGCTGTGTGTGCCAAGGCAAAATAGCCACATAATGTTTTGGCTGCGCTAAATGGTGTGTTCCATAAGTGTGACAAGACAAACCAAGCGGATTTATAAAACGCCTAGCACAAAACAGCACCGTGGTTTCTCCATATCATGATAGGAGGTAAGCCACGGCGCTGTTTTATTATCGCTTTGGGAAAAACGTGCTGCTTTTATCGTCGCATAGTATTTCTGGTGCTGCTCGCGTGAGGCAGTGATATGATAGATTCTGTTGCTGCTCATCCCCGTTATTTTCGTCGGCTGTAGTGGTAAGAATCAGACATCGGCAACTACTGCATCCAGCACGACGGGACTGAAAGTGTCTGCCGGGGAGGGTGCAATGAAGCTATTATCAAGTGCGTATGAAGATAAAGGCATAATCCCGGTCGAATATGCGAACCTGGGGGTCGAGGGTGGCCAAAATATCTCGATTCCGTATCAATGGGAAGGAGTACCTGAAGGTACTAAATCTCTGGTACTTGCTATGATTGATATTACCGCGAACCAGTGGACCCACTGGTTCGCGGTAGATATTCCTCCGACAGTAAACACTATCCCGGAAGGGGCTTCAAATCACGACATGCCATCCGGTTCCCGTGAAATGTACAACTCCTTTGGCTCGATTGGCTACGGCGGGCCGCAACCGCCGATTGGCTCGGGCGATCACGCATATGTGGCAACCCTCTATGCTTTAGATACGGCGACGGTTTCAATCAGTGAAAAACCTACATATGGGGAATTCTTAAAAGCAATCGACGGTAAGATTATCGATAAAGTATCGTATACAGGTTTGTTTGGCAGGTAGGATTGACCGGTTAGCAAGCCAGGCGGTGATGTCTGTGCCGGAATTACCGGAAGTTGAAACGATAAAGAGAGAGTTTGATCGTGAGCTTGTGGGCTGCACGGTTGTATCGGTTGGCGTCAAAAACCCGGTTGTTCTCGATATCCCGCCGGTGCAGTTTATCGAGCGGGTTCGCGGGGCTGAGTTCACGCATGTATCCCGCCGGGCTAAATACCTGGCCATAAATCTCTCAAACGGTTATAGCTTAATTATTCATCTTAAAATAAGCGGCCAACTGCTCTACACGGCGCCCGATATGCCGGTTGATGATGCAACCCACATCATTCTCAATCTTAATGACGGCAAGCAGCTGCGCTTGCGTGACAGCGATACGTTTGCGAAAGTTTTTACTGTTAAGACCTCGGACATTCCGTCGTTTTTTGCCAAACTGAGGCTGGGGCCCGAACCGTTGAACCCAAATTTTACCTTTGATGAGTTCCGCACGCTTATCCGCAGGCATAAACGTGCGATGATAAAACCGCTTCTTATAAACCAGCATTTCATCTCGGGCATCGGTAGTATATATGCCGATGAGATTCTATTCTTCGCAAAGGTGCATCCAACAAAAAAAGTCGGTGACCTTACCGAAGATGAGCTCCACAAGATTTACGATGGTATTAAGCGCATACTTCCCGAAGCTATCGCCCATCACGGCACGACAACCAGGGCGTATCGTGATCTCAACGGTCAAAAGGGCGAATACCAGGACTATCTCAAGGTACACGCGAAAGTTGGGCAGCCTTGCCCGGGCTGCCTGGGAACGGTGGAGAGAATCGAGATGTCCGGCAGGGGCACCTACGTCTGTTCAAGCTGCCAACACTAAAGAATTATCGTCGGTTATGCGGCTGCTTCAGACGAACGATTGATCTCGGTAATCACGGTGTCGCAGAATTCCTTGATGTTCTCCGGGCCTTTGCAGGTGATAAGATTACCGTCGACGACAACAGGTTCGTCATAATAATTGGCTCCAGCGTTTTCCACATCAACCCTTATCGACGGTGATCCGGTCACATTCTTGCCCTTGAGGACACCGAGCGTTATCAGCACTTGCACCCCATGATCGATAGCGCCGACGATTTTACCGGTATTGAACATGTCGAGCACCAGATCGAGCGCCGCATCGTTCATCCTGACTCTATCCGGTGAATAGCCATCCGGTATTATGACTGCCTGGAAATTGTAACCTCGCGCTTGCTCGTATGATATTTCCACTTCAACTTGAGTCGTGTGCTCAAAGTCCTGAAGCTTTCTTTCCGGTACATCGCCTATAACACTGATAAGAGCGCCGGCATCATCGAAGCACCTTCGAAGGCTGTTAAGCTCTCGTGAATCAAAGTTGTCTGCGATAATAAGCGCTACCTCTTTACCTGAAATCGACATAAAGCACTCCTCCTTAATAAGTTGATTTTTACCCGCGATACAGGCTCGAAAACAGTCTTACGTCGATTCATGGCAAATGATTTGCAGAAAAGTCGTATATCCAGTTTTGTACACCTTCACCACGGGTAAACTGTGCTCGTCTTATCAATTTTGGAGGGATGCCATATGCAGGCAAGGGGAAAGACCGTCGCGATGCTGTTACCCAATCACTATAACGCCAACTTATTCGATACCCTTCGCGATTGCATAGTGGGTGGCGGCGGCAAGATTCTTATAGCCGGTTTTCAAGAAAACGAACCGCTCACCGATAGTATGCGAAAAGAAGTGGTTACGATTGATGTAGATGCCCAGAACTTGTCACCGGGAGATTATAACGCACTCGTTATCGTAGACAGCTCAACTCCGGAGGAAATGATCGCAAGCCGTAAGAACTTGAACCTCATTCGCCGTTCATACGAAAGTCAAAAAATAATCGGTACTGTCGATAGCGGCGTTGAGCTCTTAATTGCGGCCATCGGGTCACTGTTAAGCGGTCGGAAAGTAACGGGATCTGAAGCATCGAGGATCGATCTCGAAAGCATCGGGGCGGTCTTTATCGATAAAGATGTTGTCGTCGACGAATACTTGATAACTGCGAGGTCTGTTGAGGATGCCGAGGAATTCTGTCAGGTGTTGCTCGATCGTCTCCAAGCGGTAGGCGACTTAGCCGCGTAGAGTTGCTTGTGCTTATGCCGATTTCAGCTTATTGGAATCGGCAAACGCGTTCTTATAGCTCAGATCTAAAGAACCGTTGCTCGCGATATCGGCCAGGACCCAAACGACTTCCGCGTCGAACTTAGTGCCTGCATGATCCTTTAATTTCTGAATAGCGGTTTCAATCGTGAGACTGCGCCGGCATTGTTGGCCGGTAGTAAGCGTTTCAAACTCATCGGCCACCGCTAGTATTCGTGCATTAAGAGGAATTGCTTCAGCCCGTAGGCCGTGAGGATAACCGGTTCCGTCAAGACGCTCATGGTGGTATAGAACCGTCATATATACCGCCGACATATTGGATTTCATCAGCATTTTGGCGCCAATGACAGAATGCATCCTAAGCTGCCCGGTCTCCATTTCGGTCAAAGGGGTTCTTTTTCTAAGGATTGAACCGGCGACAACGATCTTTCCTATATCATGCAATAAGCCCGCTATGCGCAGGTGCTCAAGTTCGTCTTCCGGTACGTTAAGTTTGCGCCCGATCATACAGGCGAGAGCTGCGACGCGCTCACCATGACCGGCATAAAGACCGCCCTCAAGTTCAGCTCGCTCCGCCAGCGCGCAGAAGATGTCGATATAATTCGACTGCCGCCACGTGCTATCAAGCCATGTATCACTACTGGTACCGTGCTGCAGCTCTGTAAATATCCCATCCATATCAAAAGCGTCACGTTTGCCCAGAGTCGGCACAGCCGCTTCGGCTCTCTTGGTAGATGCCGGCGCCTCAGTTCTCCGTGCGGGCTCACTGTTCGGTTTGCGATTGTCCGATTGTTCGTTGTGCCGGGAAGCGGTGCGGTCGTGGTTCTTCACGGCACGGGAGATGTTTGTACGGTCACGGTGCCGCACAGCAAAGAAGCCGGCCGGCTCATAAGCGGAGGAGCTTATTCCGGTTATCATTAAAGCCGGTGTTAAAAGAACCGCCAGTAATGCGATTAAGACGTTCGCGTTCATACCCCCGTTGTCGGGCATAATACGAGCTAGGGCATAGGTAATTATGCGATTGCCGCTGCTTGACGTAAAAACGCCTGAGTTGATAAGAAAGCGACCGCCATCTGCCGAGTTTTTATCGACTATCTTGTTTTCATCGCTGGTTCGCTCATTTATATAGCTGGCTTGCAGCGCTTTAATAGCAGCTGTTTTAGATGAGCCGGCAAACAATCCGTCGTAAGAAACGGCCACCTCTGCGCCCGTCATGCGTTTGATGTTATCCAAAAAGGGCTCATTAATGTTACTGCCGATGAGAATATAGCCCATAAGTCGACCCGATTGTGAGCGTAGCGGTGCCGAAGCTAAAATCCACACTCGATCGGCAGACCGGGTAAAACACGATACCGTTTTTGCGGCCGCGGTCTTAGTAAATTCGGCGGGTAACCGTAGCTTCGGGCCGAGTGAGATGAGCTCGGTGTTAGCGGCTGTAACTATTCGGACGCTATCAACGGTAAATGTTGTTTTGAGGATACTTCGCAGTGACCTTTGCTTGTTACGCGCAACACTGTCTTTTATCACAGCGCTTGAAGCAAGAGAGTCGGCCAAAGCTTCAAGGCGAGCTTCTTTATCATTGAGCTCTACGTTGATAGCATAGAGCGTATGTTTGTCCGGGGTCGCTTGTTGACGGTTGCCAACCGGTTTGGTGAGCGCGAATGCAATAAGCACAATTCCGACCAATCCTAAAAGCAGTATCGGTACGATCGGGCGCTCTATAGTTTTACGTCTAGAAAGCTGTAAATATTTCATAGTATTTAATATCGCTTGGCTCTAATAAAGTACGGGCGTTGGTGTATATATTACTTCTACCCAAGCGCATGCATATTAGTACGTATATCGGCATTATGGCATCTATAATTAGCGATTTATGGTTGATATAAAGCCTGGTACATTGGGCAATAAGAAATTAGCTTACTTCTTATGGCGTTTTGCCAGGGGGTATTGGATATGCAGTTTCTCGGTCTCACCTTAGAGGCGCAGGCCGCAAGAACTGCCGACCATATTGTCGACTCACGCTAATTTGCAGCTAACGCTGCTTCTATTTGGGTACATCTATATGCGACTTATATGGAGGTGATTTTGTGAAGTTTTTGGTTATTGACCGCGGCGGGACTATTGATCTTTCGCCAACCGAAGCCCAAACGTTGTTCGACGGCACCGGCGCTTGGGTTCGGCGTATGATGGACGCCGGTAAAATCGAGGTTGCATATGCGCTCTCCGGCCAGATGTCGACTGCCATGATTTGTAATGTAGGTTTGCATGAAGAGCTTGATGACCTATTACTAGAGTATCCGCTCAGCAATTACGCGCTCTTTGAAATCTACCCGTTGTCCGATGCGCTTCATTCGTTTGCCAAGGCAAGTCAGACGTTCGCTGCAAGACGACAGATGGCCGCATAACATCAGTAATGATACGCATGTAAAAAAGCCGGATGAGAATTCATCCGGCTTTTCGTTGTAGGTTTTATTGTGTGTTATTGGCCTGTTCCGCCGGCAGCACCTGTCATGCTGACTTGCGAGTCTTGAACGGTCCACTGGCCCTTATCGTTCTTTACGAACGTCCAGATTGTCTGCCACGTACCGTTCGTACCGAGGTTCATTTGAATGTCGACGGTGCCTACGTTGCCCGAGACCTGCGGTGTTCCAATTTGATATCCGGTCAAGCCGTAGCCTTCACGGCTCTGACCAAAGCTATCGATATCGGCTTGGGTCGCTTTCGCATTCCTCTTGGAGTACGGCTGCAGATCATACGCCGTTTTCCAGTCTTTTGCCATCCATGCTTTGTAGTATTTCTCGCAGAATTGTTCAAGCGTCATACCTGCGGGGACAAGCGTTGCCGGAGCGGTCGAGCTAACCGGCTTTGTGTCTGCCGGGACGCTTGGGGCTGCCGCTGGCGCCTGTGACTGCGTTGCGGGAGCCTGGGTCTGAGTTTGGCCGACCGCGCCGGTTTGACCCGTTAGAGCTTGGTCTTGCGGTGTGGCAGGCCTAAATGCTGCGTACACCACAACTGCGAGTACCGCAATAGTGATTATGGCGATCGGAAGGATCTTCTTTAAATCCACAAAAACAACGTCCTTTCCTTAGAATGTGAAAAAATACATTTGCTTGTAATGTACCTTAAACAGGGCCATCTTTCAAGTAGGACACACCTACTACACGAAATAATAGACAAAGAATCTTCGAGGCGTGATATAATTGGTATACCCATACCGGGCATGCTATGACAGCTGTTTTTGACTTTGGAGGTTAATGAATTGTTGGATATAAAAAAGATTTTAACTGCGCTCATTATTGTTGCCTCGATCATCATAGCGGCCGGGTGCTCATCGAACCAGCCGTCGTCGCAGGACCAAAATGGGCAGGTGGGGCAGACAGGCACAGAGCAAACTGCATCTCAAGCGCAACAGCAGGCTCAGACAAATTATCGAGATGTTGATGCGGCGCAGGCAAAGCAGTTGATTGATAGCGATAAAACGCTGCAGCTTATCGACGTACGCGAGCAGGATGAATATGCTGGGGGACATATTGAGGGTGCCAAGCTCATACCGATTGGAGAACTATCGACAAGGATGAGCGAAATCGATAAAGCCAAGCCCGTGCTCGTATATTGCCTCTCGGGCGTGCGCAGTGCTCAGGCGGCTCAGGTACTAGTACAAAGCGGCTATCCTAAGGTGTATAACCTGGCATCAGGTATTGACGGCTGGAGTTATCCACTCGCAAAGTAGCCCGACAGCACCTTGTTCCAAGCAGCACCGCAGCTATAATTTGAGCCTCGCTATCTACTGCCTTAACTAGCCGGCGCGTTTCTGCTCCTGGCCTTGCAAGCGCTGGATTACATCTACCGCTTCCCGGATATCGGGAAGTTCATCATCGGGATAGACGCGGCTATACGCGATTGCGCCTTTTGAATCCACAACCATAACTACCCGATGCTCCCGCTGCATTACGTCATTCCACACATCATAACGGCGGCCGATGGTTCCGAACCAGTCCGCCAGTAACGGGAAATCAATATTGCGCTCGTTGGCAAATGCTTTATGGGACCACCGGCTATCAGCGCTTATGCCCACGACCTGGGCATTGAGCTGGCGTATCTCAGACATATTTTCGAGAATACGCCCGACCTCGGAGGTTCACACGGGCGAGAAGTCATGCAGGTAGAAGATCAAAAGCACGTTATCGCCCCTGAGGCTTGAAAAGTCAAATTCTTTGCCGTTTTGATCGGGCAACGTAAAATCAGGCGCAGGTTGTCCAACTCCTAGAGCCATCTTAAATCCTCCATTCATTTAACGCAGCATAACGAAACTTATTCCCGCAACGCCGAACTATTAAAGTTGTTGAGGTAACGCGAGTGAAAAAGCCGGTATGCGTAGAAAAGGCGTTGTTAGATAACAACGCCTTTTAAATAGTCGCTTAAGAATTATTAAACCGTTGATTTACGAGATTTTGCCGAGCTTTATGAGTTCGCTTCGCAATATCTCTTTGGTTTTGCCGCTCATCTCTACAAGCGGGAGGCGAACCGGGCCGGCCGGTAGTCCCATCCAGGAGAGCGCTTGTTTTACCGGGACCGGATTAGGTTCAATAAATAACGTGTTAACAAGATCGAGCGTCTTATAGTGAATTGTACGGGCTAAATCGATGCTTCCGGCGTCGACAAGCTTAACCATCTGGTCGACTTCCTTGCCGATGACGTGTCCGACAGCGGCTACCGCACCGTGGCCGCCGAGGCACAACAGCGAGAATGTAAGTGCATCTTCACCGGCGTATACGTGGAAATTCGAGGCGTGGGTAGCCTTGATGATCTTCATGGTTTGCAGGATATCGCCCGAGGCGTCTTTAATGCCGACGACCGTATCAACATCGGCAAGCTTGATAACCGTTTCCGGCTCGATGTTTCTGCCTGTTCTGCCGGGAATGTTATATAAAATTATCGGGAGATCGGTCGCATCGGCGATTGCTTCAAAATGCTTGAGGATGCCTGCCTGGCTGGGCTTATTATAGTAAGGGCCGACCTGCAGCGTGCCATCGACGCCCGCGTCTTCCGCAGCCTTGGTCATCTCTATGGCTTCGTGAGTCGAATTGGAACCGCTACCGGCGATAACCGGGACACGGCCGGCGACCGCATCAACCGTTATCTTGATAACGTAGATATGCTCTTCGTGCGAAAGCGTCGGTGATTCACCGGTGGTGCCGCACGGGATAATTGCCGCGGCTGCCTGCTCATCGATCAGGTAATCAATGAGCGTTCTCAAGCCCGCTTCATCAACTTTATAATCATCGGTAAAAGGTGTGATAATAGGAATTAAGCATCCTTTTAGATTCCACGCTTTGTTACCCATCATAATTCCTCCTCGCCCTACATTTTTCAATTTAACCTTTAAGTAGGCGAATGAGTCAAGCGGTATTTCACTTCCCTGTAAAATATTAACACTCGACACTCAATTAGAAGATACCCGGGAAGGTTAATCGGAAAAATGCGCAGTAGCTGCGCCGGACGCTATTTCCCGCCTGCGGTGAGATATCGCTCGATATCCCGGACACCGCGCTCTGCCTGGCACTTAATAATAGCGTCATTGAGAAGCTCCTGCATCCGATTATGGTTGTCCATAATCTCGCTGATGAGGTCTTGTATGCGGTTTAACTTGTCGTTTTGGGAGTTAGCCCAACCTTCTACATCGCTCATAGGATAATCCTACCAGAAATACCATAATATGGGAATACACTTAGACACTATCGCTTTGACTTATCCCCGTTTTGTCGTGATACATAACATCCACTATTCCATATTTCGACGATACACCGGTATAATCAAAACAGTGTCCCTTTACCGGTTCGGAGACGTATGGATATCAGAGGGCTGAGCCTACCAGGAATTAAAGAAGTCCTCCTGCTAAAAGGGCAGACGGCAACCGGAAGCGATGTCTCGCTGAAACCCGGTGATACCGTCCAGGCACGCGTAGTTGCATCGTCAAACAATAGCGTGGTGCTTAACATAGGCGGTACGCGAATCCCGGCATCCACGGATATCTCTTTAAACGCAGGTCAAATACTATCGCTCATGGTGGTTGAGCTGGGGCCCGACCGCATCGTGCTGCGGCAGGTAAAAGAGCAAACCCGCGGGGCGCTACCGGCTAAATACAGCAAGGACGATCTGGTCGATTATCTGCTCAAAGGAACAAATCTAAAACAAGGCGATCTTCAGGGAATCGCCGGGTTGATCAAAGGGGCGCACCTCGAAACAGGCAAGGAATTCGCCGCACTCAAAGGACTGATTGCTACAGCGATGGCCGGCGATGAACTACCTGATGGGTTTGATTTTGCCCGGCTCATGCAGGACATCGATGAACTTATCGTCGACTCGGGTGATAAAAAACAAGTATTGGCTCGCATTCGCTCGATGGTTGAGGCGATAAGCCATGAAGCGAATCTCGTTGCATATCTTGCCGGGAGTGACGGCGAAGCAGATAATATAACTGCGCGTTTGCTCGAGGCGCAAAGCATGCTGCAAAATAAATCACAGATTCCGCTCGATTTGGCCAAAGCGCTCAGCCAATCAACAGAACGGCTTCTGGAATTGGTTACCACTATAAAACTTCTCAATTTACCGGTTGATTCGCAAGCGCGGGAATTTATTTACCTGCCGATTCCGGTCCGTGTCGGCGACCACGTCATGACAGCCGAGGTAAAGATTTACGCTAAAGGCTCTCGCGAGCAACGAGCATCCGGACAAAATCCCGTTTACACGATAGGTTTTGCGCTCGATATGCCGTCGCTGGGGGCAACGCGTGCGCTCGTTGAAGTGGCGGACCCATATATCAACGTCGGACTGGCAGTTGAAAATATAAAGGCGCTCGACCGCATTGATGAACTATTTGAAGAGCTTAAGGGCCCCCTGGAAGAGCTTGGCTATATTGTCGGCAGGCTATCCGCCGCGCAGCTTAAGCCCGAACCGGATCGCAGCTTGATTGAAGACAAGCTCGGCGTATCCCAAGAGGGAATAGATATTAAGGCGTAGCATTGTGACTGATAAAACTAAGAAGGACATTGCGGAGAAAACCATAAGAAACAAGGCGGTGGCGTTAGGCTACGATTCCGAGAAGGACGGCGCCCCGGTCGTACTTGCAAAAGGCGTTGGGTATACCGCCGAGCGCATCATAGAGCTTGCAAAAGAAAAGGGAATCGAGCTTTATGAAGACCCGGCGCTGGTTGAGGCGCTCAGCGTAATCGATCTCGGTCGCGAGATTCCGGAAGCGCTGTACGCGGTTGTTGCCGAGATACTGGCATTTATTTACATGCTCGACGGCCGGATGGCAAAGCTGCCGCGCCGCTAACATCTTAAGCAATCTTTAAAGCAATCCGGCGGATCTCATCCATGCGCAGCAACCCCTCTTGAGCACCCAGTTTGCTGACCACCGATGCTGCATTAATAGAGGCCATGTACATCGAGGTTTGAATATCGTATCCCATGAAGTAGGCCGCGAGGAACGTCGCACCAAAAGCGTCGCCCGCTCCGGTCGCGTCAACTGTCTTTACGGGTACCGCCTCTTGATAGTAGGTTGTTGAATCCTCCGTGGCATAGCTGCCCTCATCGCCACAAGTCACTACCACAATTTTAGGCCCCATAGCAACAAGCTCGGGCGCGAGTTTTTCATCATCGAACACTTTGATTCCGGGATATTTCAGGCGAAGCAGCAGGTTTGCTTCGGTACGGTTAACGATCAGGATCTCGATTAAAGGCAAAACCTCGGACATGTATTCAAACCCAAGCTCAATCTGGCCTACACCGGGATTATTGGCAACCTTAATTGATTTCTTATCCGCAAACCCCACGAGCTCTTTTAAGAGTTCCGGTGATTGCCTGCTTAAAGGGCTTATATAGAGCCATTTCGTGTCCTCGATTTTTTGCCAATCCCGCACCTTCAGACTGCGGTTTGCCCCGGAATACGCGAGGATGGTTCTATCGCTAACCTGCTCGGGAATGAGGATAACCGATATTCCGGTGCGGTTCTTGTCGTCAACCCAGATAAACTCGGCGTCCGCGCCCTCCCGAACGAGCTCGAGGATGATCTGCTGGCCCATCTCATCGTTGCCGATGTTAACGTAGGGTGCCGCGTTGAGACCAAGCCTGGTGAACGCGATTGCCGCATTAAGTGCACCGCCTCCATCTGAGATATGCGCTGTTTCGATTGAGACCTTCGCGCCAAGAATAAAGGCGAGAAGCTCACCCTCGATACTCGATGGATCTGGGATAATCCGACTGTGCCCGGTGATAAAGAATATATCTCGGGTCGCCCCGCCGGCGGTGATTACATCAAACACTACTTAGGCCTCCCGGGAAGATCCGCAATTATTGCTTCGAACTCGTGCGCCGTATCGACCGGCGGTAAACACATACGCCCGATGCACGGATATAGAACCGGATACCGCTCAGGCGGAAAGCCGGCCTTTACCAGCGTTTCAAAGTCTCGAACAGTATCGAGCAACCTGATGTCTTTACCGGGGACATAACTGGCCCACGCCGTACGGAGAAGCGTATTCGTACCGATATCGTCCTTATTGCCGACTACTGTTAAGATGACGGGTTCGCTTATAAGCTCATCGGCAACCAGGCCAAACTCGGCAACAGAGGGAGTGGGATCAATTTCCCCAAGGTCTATGTCGCCCATGACGTCCATCGCTATCGTTTCGTACCCGTCGTTGCCGGTTAGGTATGCGAGCCGGTAGAGATTCTGAGCCATTACGGCGTTCTCTCTGATGGGCTTGTCCTTGATAAAGAGGGCGCCAAGCTCGGGCTCTACGCCGGTCGCCTGGTCATAGAATGCGCCGCTGTCTGCCCGCAGTGTCCTTAAGCTGATTTCAGCGAGCTCATTCGCTTTATCGAGAGGCTTGTAGCTACCGGTTGCGTTGTACATATCGATAAGTGCGTTTATCATATATGCCTGGTCGGCGAGCCATCCGGCGAAATGAGGGTCTACATCGTATGAGTGAGCCATTCCGTATTCGGGTGAGAAGCAGTGCTTAAGCAAGAATTCGGTCGTTTTAACTGCAAAGTCCAGTTGGTCGTGATTGCCCGTAATTTCAAAGCTCTGTATGTATGCGGAAACTGCAACGGCGTTTTGGTCGACATATACAATCGGGTCGGTGTAAGGCATCTTAGCCTGTTCTCGTTCGCTGGCACTGAGCTTGTAGAACATGTCATCAGCATCTTGGCTGCCCGCAAAACCGCCGCGAGCTTGGTCGGCGAGAAAGCGGTCTAGGTACGCAAGCGTTTTCTCGGCCACATCACGGAATTGAAGGCGCCCTGAGACCTGGTATGCGTGTAAATATGCGATAGCGGCCCCGGCGTTTTCTCCGAGCAGCTTTTCAAAATGCGGCTTACTCCAATCGCGTTTAGTTGCGTATCGGAAGAAACCGCCCCACACCGCATCAAATATCTCACCGGCCGCCATGTGGTCGAGCGTGAGCACCACCATCTCGAGCAGCTCGGAATTATCTTCCAGGTAGGCACGGCGTAAGAAAAACTCCGTAGCCGGCATGTTGGGGAATTTGGGCTCGGTTCCGAACCCGCCGTTTGCAGAATCAAATGACGTAAGAAGCGAGTGCATGATCTTATTAACCAGTCTTTTATCTGTTTTGTGATGTGCCGCCGGTTCGTTTTCCTGCGACTGGGTGATCCTGACTTTGCGCCGGGCTGCCTGCATATCGAGAGCTTCATGGTTCTCCTGGTAAAATTCGCGCGCGCGCGCGAGAAGTTCTAAGAGTTGGTCCGGGGGAATATATGTGCCGCCCGTAATAACCTCACCGTTATCCGTAAGGATCGCGGTTGTCGGCCAACCGCCGAGCAAATAGCGGCTTTGTATATCAGGCCGTCGATCGGCATCAACCCTAATCGGAATAAACTGGTCGTTTATAAGGTTGATGACCCTCTCATCGGAGAACGACGTTTCATCCATGACGTGGCACCAATGGCACCACACCGCCGAAATTGAAAGCAAAATCGGCTTATGTTCCGTTTTTGCCTGATCAAAGGCGCCGGTTGACCATTCATGCCAAGCGATCTCATCGGCCCGGTTGGAGTTCGGCGAAAAACGGAAACGCGGGAATTTATCTTCTGGCACTGGTTTTGGCACTAACATAACAGCTCCTTACAACAAGGTACACTGCGCTTTTACAGCTTCCAAGATTATTAATCTCTTGCCTCTACGCATTCTAATATTTATTACCAATTTGAATACAGGGATAACGCAGAGTATTTGCTAAATATGAGTTGCTCTTGCTATGCAACCTTGCCGGGCCGGCGTTCTTTCCCGGGGGCGAAACAAGTAGGTAAACCATCGTAGATCGTGGGATAAAGCGGTGTGAAGCCGAGATCAGCCTTGGTTTTTACAGTATCCGCAGCAAAGCTCGACATGCCGAGGGTGAGGGTATCGTTGGTGACGGACGGCGCCGTTTTCGTGATACGGGCCCAGGCTTCCACAAAAGCCGCAACGGAGCGGCATAGGGAGACCGACGTGCTCTTAGGGTGCGGCGCACCGATTAAGCCGGCGAGTTCGTAGATAAACTCCTTATATGTAACCGGCATATTATCCGCTACATTATATATTTGCCCGGACGCTCGAGTAGTACCGAGCGCAAGCAGTATAGCATGGACAACGTCGTCGATATGAACGGGGTTGATGAGGGTATTGCCGGTTCCCGGGATTCGGTACGAACGTCGTGCGATACGGGGCGTAAGCATTTTTATAAGCTGTGTATGCGGGCCGTATATCGTCCCGAGTCGCAGGATTGTTACCGGCAGCTTGCCTTGCTCGCCAAGTATGAGTAAGTGCTGCTCGCACAGCCTTTTATACAAGGCATAAAAGGAGCTTGGTTGAGTTACCGTATCCTCCGGTTCTAACGGAGGCATTGGGGTTTTATGCGGTCCAAGCACCTGGGGAATACTAGGAAAAATAAACCGCTTTACATGGGATGCGGTACATTCTTCCGCAATATTGATCGTGCCTTCATAATTAATTTGCCGGAGGGTTTCCTCGGGGTCGGCCACGAACAGCGCATCCGCAAGATGAAAAACCACGTCCGTATCGATGGCTATCCCCTTGATCGATCGGGCATCGCTCACATTACCCACGAAGATTTCTACGCCGGGATACCGGATGCTTCGCGCCTCTTTCGTAGTTGTAGCAAGCACCTTTACATGATGGCCTTGCCGTAGAAGTATAGCAACGATGCGCAAGCCGATATCGCCGCCGGCGCCGGTTACGAGAATATTCATGGGATTCCTCTGGTCGAAGCAAACTACTGCTTATTTATAGTAGTTAATACCACATAGGAGGATTAATTATGCGTGGGCGTCAACCATGGGGATGGCTTGCACGGCCGCAGCCTTACCAGGCCTTTTGACGAGGCACAACCAAGCTGATGACGCTAAGCTAACGATGACGAGCATCATGTGTAAAAACAGTTCGGTATAGGAAATTATGATGTGACCGCCTCTGGTCGATATTTCCGCTGCTTGTGCGCCATGCAGGAAGATAAAATACAATACGACCGGCGGCAGGTTGATCATGCCCTGAAGAAACGCGATAAACGCGGAGAGGCTGCGCGCGACATCGCGGCCACGGGGGTCGCTGTCAACGGCAAGCAGCGTGAATACGAGCAAGGTCGAGGAGAGAAAAATGGCATATTTAGACCACAGCCACAGCTCTTCAACATGTGCATACGGAAAGAGGTTAAGTGGTGAGTTGGGGTGGTATAACAGAGCCACAAAAATGCCCATTAATGCATTTATAACAATGATTAACGCTATAACAGTAACCAACCCCCAATAAAAAGCGCTTTATATATTATTTTCGGCATGATTTTTGTGCGGGTTTAGCGCTTTTTATGTACGGCATCAAGGCTTATAGCCATCCATTTTAGACCTGCTATAATAACTGTTATGGCTTCGACAAGGAACAAAAAGTATTATATGCGAGTGGTTATCATCCTTACCGGCATAGTGGCCGGCTGGTTATTCGCACATAGGAAAAAGAGCACGTCAAAGCTGGCGGAATTTCACGGCCGCCGGGTTCATGATTTTCTTCACAGCTATTTTTACTTTAAATGGACCTCGGTCTATTTGAAGCCGATACGGTACGTACTCGAGCGGCCCGGCATATTTCCTCAATGGTTCTATCAAGGCGCCGGGAATCGTCTAATGCACACGCACCACGGCAAAGTAGTTACGAACGAGACGGCGAAGCGCCTTATCGATGTAAAACAACCTATTGAGCTTACCAACCCCGAGCAGGTACTCCCCTATAAAAAGGCCCGCGACATTATTCTCGCGAACGCGGAGCATCTTGCGGTAATCGATTGCCCGTGCCGTCAGATTGCCGAGAATCCATGCCAGCCGATTGATGTATGTTTTGTATTAGGAGAACCGTTCGTCGATTTTGTAATCGAGCATAAAAAGGGTAATGCAAAGCGCCTTAACGTCACGCAAGCGCTTGAAATTCTCGAGCGGGAGCACAAACGCGGGCGGGTTCATACGGCATGGTTTAAAGACGTCGCCGGCGACAGGTTGTATTCGATCTGTAACTGTTGCGGGTGCTGCTGTCTTGGGTTGAAGGCGGTCTCGTACGGGTTTGACCTCGTCTCTTCATCCGGGTTTACCGCGCATATCGATGATGCCCAGTGTATGCATTGCGGCGTCTGTGCAGGCGTGTGTCACTTCGGCGCGATAGAGGTAGATGAATCCGTCAATATCAATGCAGACGCATGCAGAGGTTGCGGCGTATGCGTTAACGCATGCCCCACGGAAGCCGTTTCCTTGAAGGAAGATAGCGCCAAACCCGGCCCGATTATTCTACCACGCGAATAAATGTATTAGTTGTCCTCGCCAGGCGTGCCATCCGTATTATCCGTAGCGGAATGCTCCTCAGACGTTTCAGCAGGACCCGCGTTTTGTCCAGCTTCATTCGTCGATTCTGTGGTCTCACTGCTTGAAACGTTATCGCTGCCTGCCGCTTTATCTGGTGCCGGTATCTCGCCGCGCGCAACTTTCGCTCCGTAATCCCCGCCAAACCATCCCGCAAAGAGGGCGAGAGCCCATGTTATGAGGTCAAGATCGACGTGGATACCTCCGAGCGGATACTGGTATCCTGAAAGGCTTCCGGTAGATAGGAAGAAGCTGAGCAGCTGGATAAGAACAGTAGAAGCATCAAAAAGAACAACGACTATGGCTATCACTAAACCGCGACGTGCCCCGTTGTCTTTGGAAAACCAACCGGTGACAGTAGCGCCAAACGCAACCCCGGCTACAAGGAGGATCGTCTGGATAAGGAGAAATGCTAGTGGATTCTGTGAAGCCCTGGCGCCAAAGACTGCCAGCAAGAGCGTGAGCAGCAGGCTTCCTACCCGGGTAAACAAAAAGTAGACGCCGAAACCTGCGGCAAGATCAAGCGGTACGGAATTCAACCAGGTATCTTTTTTTTGTACGTTTCCCATTATTGCCCCCAATGCTACAAAGCTTTAAAGCGCTAACTTTCTACTCTATCTTATCTCGTACTCTAGGTTTAGAGTCAAGGTTTTTGGGTAAACCCGTTGCCGGCGCAGTTATAACGAGGTGTCGCCGGCTTCAACTAGCATTGTCCGGGGAAATCTGAGATAATCTGCAAAAATCCAAGAAAGTGTTAAAAATGCCTGCTATATATATCCACATCCCGTTTTGTAAGCAAAAGTGCAAGTATTGCGATTTTAATTCATTTGCGGGGTTCGGAGCAATTCATGATACATATATTGATGCGCTTATTCGCGAGATCGAAACGCAAGCCCCATTGCTTGCCGGTAATCCCGTGGATACGGTTTTTTTTGGCGGCGGTACTCCTACGCTTCTTAAGCCGGAGCACATATCACGGATCACGGCGGCTTTAAGATCGCGTTTTGAAATTGCAGGTGAAGCCGAGATATCGATCGAAGCAAATCCGGAAACAATTACCGGTGATGTTTTAGAGCGGCTTTTAAACAGTGGAATAAATCGTCTCAGCGTCGGGTTTCAAGCGCTCGATGATGAATTACTGCAATTGATCGGTAGGAAGCATACCGCGCAGCAGGCCGTCGATGCGTTTTATCGAGCCCGGAAAGCAGGTTTTGAAAATATAAATATCGATTTAATCTCGGGCCTGCCGGGACAGACGCTCGCACACTGGGCGGTAACCTTAGAACAGGCAGCTTCGCTTGAGCCCGAGCATCTCTCATGTTATAGCCTCACGGTTGAACCGCGCACGCCGTTGGAACGGGAAATCCAATGCGGGCTAATCAGCGTACCCGATGATGATGTGCAAGCAGATATGCTCTTATACACGATGGACTCGCTGGAGGAATCCGGCTTCATACATTACGAAATCTCAAACTATGCGAAACCGGGTAAAGAGTGCCGGCACAACCTGGTCTATTGGAAATACGGCGATTATCTTGGCCTCGGGGCCGGTGCGCATTCAAAGATTGGGAATAAAAGATTCAGGAATATCGCAGAACCTAATGAATATATCCAAGCGGTTGGCAGCCCGGTCGTTCAGGACCATGCTGCATTGGCAGCCACTGTCTCGGTAGTTGAGGAACAAACAGAGCTTAGCAGTACCGAGATGATGAGTGAGACCATGTTTCTCGGTCTTCGGCTTTTAAGCGGAGTCGATTTGGGTGAGTTTGAAGATCATTTCGGCATATCGGTGCGCGATGTGTATGGGCCGCAAGTTGATGAGCTGGTTGAGAAAGGCCTGGTAGGGCTAAGTGATAACACACTCAAGCTAACCAAAAAAGGACTGCTGCTAGGCAACGAAGTATTTGCGCGGTTCGTGTAGAGAGCACTCGTTTTATCGATTATGCATAAATGAATGTTACAATACTATTTGTAAAGCGCACGTTGCCGCGTCGTAGTATTTAGTTTGATCTCAATCATACCGTGGTTGATAACTGTGCTGTGTTGACATTTGCTGCGGTTTTGTATAGTATATGATGGTTGCAAGAGTAGCGTTATAAAGTACACAAAAGCTTTTACATACGTAGTTGGAGGAGAAATGAAGACGTATTCGGCCAAGCCAAAGGATATTGAACGCGAGTGGTTTGTGGTTGATGCGGCTGGCGTTCCGCTCGGCCGTTTATCGACTCAGATCGCTACAATTCTGAGAGGGAAGCACAAACCGATGTACACGCCCAATATGGACACGGGCGACCACGTAATTGTTCTTAATGCAGCGAAAGTCGCATTAACCGGGCGCAAAGCGCAGACCAAGATGTATTATCGTCATTCTCTCTACCCGGGCGGTCTCAAAGAGATCACCTTTGAGAGAATGATCAAGAGCAAACCAGAGAGAGTCATCGAGCTGGCAGTTAAGGGTATGTTGCCAAAGAACAGCCTCGGTCGGCAGATGTTCACGAAGTTAAAAGTGTATGCAGGGACGGAACATCCACATGCCGCCCAGCAGCCAAAAACTCTAGACCTCAGGGCGGAAGGAGAGTAATCGGTGGCTGATAAAGTTGTTTACTACGGAACAGGCCGCAGAAAAGATGCGGTAGCCCGAGTCCGTTTAATGCCGGGCCAGGGACAGTTTATTATAAGCGGCAAAGACCTCCAGCAGTATTTTGGTCGCAAGGCGCTTCAAATATTGATCCAGCAGCCGTTTGATGCGACGGGCACCAACGGTAGGTTCGATGTTGTCGCAACCATCGCCGGTGGCGGGGTCAGTGGCCAAGCCGGCGCACTTCGCCATGGTATCGCAAGAGCGCTGCTTGAAGCAGATGAAGGTTTCCGTACCGAGCTTAAGAAAGCCGGTCTTCTAACCCGAGATCCGCGGATGAAAGAACGCCGCAAGTATGGCTTGAAAAAAGCCCGCAAGCGTCCACAGTTCTCCAAGAGGTAATACGTTCGAATTGCGAGAGGTTAAAGAAGCGAGCTTCTTTAACCTCTTTTTATTTTGAGGTGATTTTGTGGCGTTTCCAGCCGTTACTGTCAATCTTTCGAAAATCGAGCACAATGCGAGAGTGCTGGCTGCAATATGCAGCAAAAACGCGGCGTGTGTTGTCGGTGTTACTAAGGCATGTCTTGGAAGCCCCGAAGTAGCTCTCGCTATGATAAGAGGCGGTGTGAACGCCATTGCAGATTCGCGGCTGGCGAACTTGGAGCGCCTGTATTTCGAGAAACAGCAGAAAAACGGTTTTGATGTTCCGATTATGATGCTCAGGCAGCCGATGAAAGATGAGTGCGGGCGAGCCGTCGAGATTACCGATGTCGCGCTTGTCTCTGAGCTTGAAGCGGTTAAGAACCTATCGGCAGCCGCACAAAAGCTTGGTAAAGCATATTCGATTGTCGTCATGGTTGAAACCGGGGATTTGCGTGAGGGCGTGCTGTCGCAAGACCTGTGTGAGTTCATACAGCGGGCGGCGGAGCTGCCGTACATTACTATTGCGGGCATCGGCACCAATGTCGCATGTCTGCAAGGGGTCCCTCCGACACCTGGGATGCTCGAGCTTCTTACCGGCAGTGCCGTAAACCTTCGCGAGCGCCTTGGTCTCAGCCTCCCATTGATATCGGGCGGGAACTCCAGCGCATGGAAGCTTATCGAATCGGGAGCAATTCCGCACGGCGTCAACCAGTTTCGCTTTGGCGAGGCCGTCCTGCTCGGGCAGGAAACGACCGGATTTAGCCCTATACCTCAGACTTTTCAAGATGCGATAGTTGTCGAGGCTGAAATTATCGAATTGAAAGAAAAACCGGTGCCCGATAACGGCGGTACGCTTCGCAAGCGCGCGATTCTTGCGATCGGGCGGCAAGATGTCTCTGAAGGATACCTAAAACCGGTAGGCCGCGGTATAGAAATCCTGCGACGCAGTAGCGACCACTTGGTAGTCGATGTAACCGATACCAACCGTACGTATACGGTCGGCGATGCTATAACTTTTACACCGGGATATGAGGCGTTGCTTGCCGCAATGACGTCCCCTTATTGTAATAAGGTTTTCATCTCGTGAACGAGGGGCCTTTGTTAGACGCAAAGCGTAAATGGTATACTAAACCAGAAACCGGAAGCATGAATGTAGTTTCCAACTATAGTAGGAAACTTCTTTTTATATAACCTGGAGGTGCAGTTTGTCGCGGCTTTTTGGAACCGATGGCGTTCGTGGAATCGCCAATGAATATCTAACCGCCGAGTTGGCTTTTAAACTGGGGCAGGCTGGGGCTACCGTGCTGAGTGGGGGAAAAGGCGGCGGCACCTTTATCATAGGAAAGGATACCCGCATATCCTGCGATATGCTGGAAGCGTCTCTGTCGGCCGGTATCTGTTCTGTCGGCTCGAATGTCCTGCAGGTGGGCGTGGTGCCCACACCGACGGTTGCGTTCCTGGCGCGCGCTCTGAAAGCCAAGGGTGGTGTTGTGATTTCGGCGTCCCACAATCCTGCCGAATACAACGGAATTAAGTTTTTCGGCCCTGATGGTTTCAAGCTCCCGGATGATGTCGAGGATGAGATCGAAGTAACAATGAACACATCAAAAGAGCTTCCTGTCGGTCCTCACCTCGGCAGAATCGAGAGAAACCCCCGGGCTGTAGATATGTATATCGATCATGTCGTCAACACCGTTGGCGGGTCTCTCGAGGGCTTGAAAATGGCGATCGATTGCGGGCACGGCGCGGCATTCCAGGTATCACCGAGCGTTTTCAGGCAGCTCGGCGCCAACGTAATGGCGGTTAATACTAAGCCGAACGGCACCAATATTAATTTCAATTGCGGGTCGACCTATATCGACTACATCCAGGAGATTGTTACAACGCACGATATCGACCTGGGGTTTGCTCATGACGGCGACGCCGACAGGGTTATTGCTGTCGATGAGAACGGCGAGGTCGTCGATGGCGACTATATAATGGCTATCTGCGCGGCCCATATGAAAGAAACCGGATCGCTGCCAAAACATTCAATTGTAACTACGGTAATG
The DNA here is from genome assembly GCA_036504445.1 of Candidatus Aquicultor sp. Taxonomy (NCBI): domain Bacteria; kingdom Bacillati; phylum Actinomycetota; class Candidatus Aquicultoria; order Candidatus Aquicultorales; family Candidatus Aquicultoraceae; genus Candidatus Aquicultor; species Candidatus Aquicultor sp. Next base: position 28,178 of record DASXVE010000032.1, on the reverse strand, counting down.
GCAAATCTAGGTTTTGACTTGGCGATGAAAGAGTACGGCGTTGATGTGGTGAAAACCCGTGTCGGCGACCGGTATGTACTTGAGGAAATGCTGAAACGTGGGATTAATATCGGCGGCGAGCAGTCCGGGCACATCATTTTCCTAGATCACAACACAACCGGAGACGGTATTATTACAGCCTTACAACTTGCATCGGTTATGGTAGAGAGCGGCAAGAAACTCTCAGAGCTAAAGCAAATCATGGAGAAGCTGCCGCAGGTTCTGGTAAACGTAAAAGTCAAGGATACGCATGGTTGGGATGAGATTCCGTCAATTCACGAAGCGATGAAGAAGGCTGAAGCCGATCTTAAAGACACCGGTCGTGTTCTCGTCAGGCCTTCCGGAACCGAGCCGCTAATTCGCGTCATGATTGAAAGTAAGAGCAGCGAAAGCGCCCAGGCAATCGCAAATAGTATCGCCGAAATTATTAAAGCGGAGCTCGGCTAGAGGAAAAAAATAGAGCCTCAGCAAGAAGCGCATAGCTGCCTCTGAAGCTGGATTCCAGCGGTAAAAAGTAGTAGTATATTAATAGCTTGATAGGCCCTTTGACCAGTTTTTCAGTTCTTATGGACAGGTTTTATAGAATAAGAAAACAGGTATAATTCAAATGGGCGCCGTAACGGGTAGATGATAGAGGTGGTGTCTAAAAAGTAACGGCAGATTGTGTTGTAAGTGAATAGGGGAAGTAAAAGCGCCAGAACTGCGTAGTATTGAATTAGTCAGAGCAGGTTTACGCAGTTGACGAGGAAGAGGTTAATCGAGAAGCTCGGAAACGAGCATTCGGCGGGTGCCTCTCGGCCGGCCACGGTCGTTATGATAACCACAAAACCGGAGGGTGACCACTGGGACAAAGAATTATCAAGTGGCAAAGAAACCGGCACAGTCATGTCCTCGCCGGATCTTAGCAGTAATCCCCTATTTTTTATGTTTTGATGTGCCACGCGCTAGATTTGTTGTCGCACGCTTTACATCACGAAGGGAGACCCTATGTGTGGAATAGTCGGATATATCGGTCAGCAAGACACCGTACCGATTCTTATTAATGGTCTAAAACGCCTCGAGTACAGAGGATATGATTCGGCAGGCATAGCGGTATTAAACGGCGGAATAAGCATTCTACGCCGTTTAGGGAAGCTCAGTGAGCTCGAGATGGCGCTTGATGGAGGAACACTTCCCGGGGCGGTTGGCATCGGCCACGTTCGTTGGGCTACGCACGGTAAACCGTCGGAAGAAAATGCGCACCCGCATCTCGATTGCTCGGGGAATATCGCAGTCGTGCATAACGGCATTATAGAGAACTATTTAACTTTAAGAGACGAGCTCAAAAGCCGCGGGCACGTTTTTAAATCTGAGACCGATACCGAAGTGGTCGCCCACCTTGTCGAAGAGAAATACGACGGCAATTTGCTTGAAGCTGTACGGGCTGCCGTCCGTGAGATTATCGGTTCGTTTGCGCTGGCAGTCATCAACACGAAAGAGCCTGATAGAATCATCGCTGCACGCAAAGACAGCCCGCTTATTCTGGGTATCGGCGAAGGGGAAAATTTCATCGCTTCCGATATTCCGGCAATTCTTAAAAATACGCGAAGCATCATGTTTTTAAGCAATGATGAACTCGCCGAGGTTACCTGCGATTCGGTTAAGATCTGCACAATCGATGATGTGGCGATCGAGCGCGAGATATTCACAGTACACTGGGATGATGAGGCCGCCGAGAAGGGCGGCTATGACGATTTCATGCTCAAAGAGATAAACGAACAACCGGCTGCAGTGCGCGAGACGATTCGCAGTAGCTTCCGTGACGGCAAAGTTGTGCTCGACAGCACATCGAACCTTGATGAGGACATCGTAAAAGCAACCAATAAAATATTTATTGTCGCCTGCGGCACGTCGTATCACGCCGGTCTGGTCGGCAAGACCATTATCGAGAACTGGGCGAAAGTACCGGTTGAAGTTGATGTCGCATCCGAGTTTCGCTACCGCAATCCGATAATTGACGATAAAACGCTCGTTGTAACCATTTCACAGTCGGGCGAGACCGCGGATACGCTGGCAAGCCTTCGCGAAGCGCAGCTAAGGGGTGCCAAGGTAATTGCGATCAGCAACGTGGTAGGGAGCAGTATCACCCGCGAAGCCGACGGCACCATTCACACCCACGCCGGTCCGGAGATCGGTGTTGCCGCGACAAAAACGCTGGTATCACAGATGGCGGCTATCTATACGCTCGCCCTCTATCTCGCGCAGGTGCGCGGCACCATGTCTCAGGATGAGATCGATATGCGGGTGAATGAGCTCAAGGGCATTCCCGACAAGGTGGCGGCGCTGCTCGCCGATAAAGACGGTATTAGGCGGATTGAGGAATGCGCCAAGCGCTTTGTTGATTGCAGGAGCTTCTTATTTTTAGGACGTGGCATCGGTGTCCCGGTGGCAATGGAAGGGGCGCTCAAGCTCAAAGAGATATCATACATTCATGCCGAGGGCTATGCGGCAGGAGAGATGAAGCACGGACCGATCGCGCTTCTCGACAAAGACGTACCGGTTGTGGCGGTCGCAACGCAAGGGCACACCTATGAGAAAGTCGTGAGCAATATCCAGGAGGTTAGGGCGCGCGATTCTTATGTAGTCGCGGTAGCGACCGAAGGCGATAACGAGATCAACTCCCATGCCGACTATGTCTTTTATGTTCCTGAAACATCCGAACATCTTTCGGCGATACCGGCGGTAGTACCGCTTCAATTGTTGTCATATTACATCGCAAAATTAAGGGGTTGCGATGTCGACCAACCGCGAAACCTGGCAAAAAGCGTGACGGTCGAGTAGGAACGGTGGTTTTGAGCCAAGGAGCGGAACATGATACCATGTGAGAGGCTGCATGAAGTCATCTTTAAGCCCTTGGGCCTTGATCGTTTTTAGCTGCCCCGATATATAATCACCTACGATGCTCGATTTAGGAGGCGTCACAAGTGAAGTACGATGTGCTTTTCATCCACGCACCAAGCATTTATGATTTCCGCGAGCGCCCGATTATGTTCGGGCCGGTAAGCGACGTGGTACCTTCGACGCCGATTTTTGAGATGTATCCGATCGGTTTCGCCATTCTCTCGGATCATCTTGAGCAGCGCAATTTTCGTACCGGCATTTTGAATCTGGCCGTTCGGATGCTGCGCGAACCGGGATTTAATGTCGAAAATGAGATCCGTTCCGTCGATACGCGCTTATTCGCGCTTGACCTGCACTGGCTGCCTCACGCACAGGGTGCTCTTGAGATCGCGCGGATTATAAAAAAGCTTCACCCCGATGTTCCAATCGTATTCGGCGGCCTTTCTTCTACGTATTTCCACGAGGAGCTGATCAAGTATCCTCAGGTTGATATGGTTATGAAAGGCGACTCGACCGAGGAACCGATGTGTATCCTTCTCGACGTCGTACAAAAAGGTGGCAATCTCGATGAGGTGCCGAATCTATCATGGAAAGCTGCGGACGGAACGATTACGCACCAGCCGATCACATATGTGCCGAAGAAGTGGGATCATTCCCGCATTAATTACGGTCGTATCATAAAGTCGGCGCTTCGCGGCAGATCTGTAAAAAACTATCTACCGTTTAAAGATTTCATGCGTTACCCAATTGTCGCTGCATTTTTCTGCCGGGGCGGAGTTCGAAACTGCGCTGTATGCGGCGGGTCGAAATACACCTACGCGAATTTCTTTAACCGCCCGGAGGCCGCCATGAGAGAGCCGGAAGATCTGGCATTCGACATTGCCGATGCCGCCAGCTACTTCACGGGCCCGGTTTTTCTGGTTGGCGATGTCCAGGCCGGCGGTCCCGAGTATATCGACCGCTTTTTAAATGCGCTTTCAAAATATAAACTTAAAAACATGGTGGTTTTTGAGTTTTGGCAATTACCGCCGGCGGAAATCTTTGAGCGAATCTCAAAAGCGGTAGCAAACTGGAGCTTTGAAATATCATGTGAGTCTCAATGTGAATCAATCCGTAAGAAATTCGGGAAAGCAATCTTTACAAACGACCAGTTCAAGCAGTCTATCAAAGACGGTTTGCGGGCCGGGGCGCAGCGTGCTGACGTATATATGATGACCGGTATTCCATTCCAATCAAAGGATTCGATTATGGAAATACCGGATTTTGTTGAGTACCTCTACGACGGGCTAAACGGCGAGCGTAAGAAACTCCTTTGTTTCGCCGCGCCGCTAGCACCGTTTGTCGATCCCGGAAGCTTGGCGTTTGAAAAGCCGGAAATGTACGGCTATACGCTGGCAAGGAAAAGCCTTGAAGACCACCGGCAGGCGATGACGGCACCATCATGGAAGTACTGGCTGAACTATGATAGTGCCTATCTCTCTAGAGACGACTTAGTAGAAGCGACCTATGACTGTGGTCTTAAGCTCAATGATGTAAAGCGTAGGCTGGGCGTTGTAAGCGATGGCGATGCCGCTATCGTTAAAAACAACATCCTGAAAGCAAAAGAGATCATGGGTAAAATTGATAAGATTTATACGTCGAACCTGAATGAGGCAGAAAAGCACGAGAAATACTATGCTCTCAAAAACGATATGGATCGCTACTCTATGTCTACGGTTTGTGAAAAGAGAGAGCTTGAGTGGAGCGTATCAGCGCTGAAAAAGTTTAAACCCCGAGGGCTGATAAAGGCGCTGCTGTCGTAACCTGCTTTACACCGTTTGCTAACTAATTCTAAAAATTCTTTTAAAAAACGCTAAAGTATTTATAAACTATGCCGATATAAATATTTAACCGTATAGTGAGAGTAATACAATATAAAAATGCGCCTCTGCTAGGGCGCATTTTTATATCCCCCGGTACGTATACAATTTGTTGCGGCATAAAAGAACGCCTCGCTATTACGCGAGGCGTTCTTTTATTTTACCGAAAATACTCTCGGCGTGGCACCTTTGTAGGTGTTATAACGTTATTTCAGGAACGGAACCAGCAATAAGGCCACAATATTGATAACCTTGATCATCGGGTTGATAGCCGGACCGGCGGTATCCTTGTAAGGATCGCCGACCGTGTCACCGGTGATTGCTGCTTGGTGCGCGAATGATTTCTTGCCGCCATGGTTACCGTCTTCGATGTACTTCTTGGCGTTATCCCATGCGCCGCCGCCGGTTGTCATTGAAATAGCGACAAACAGACCGGTTACGATACTTCCGACGAGAACACCGCCAAGCATTGTAGCACCGATGTTAGGGCCTTGCGCTGCAAGGGCTTTACCGATAAGCAAAATTACGACTGGTGTGAGAACCGGAATCAAAGCAGGTACGACCATCTCTTTGATCGCGGCAGCAGTAACGATATCAACGGCACGTGCATAATCCGGTTTTCCGGTACCTTCCATAATACCCTTGATCTCGCGGAACTGGCGGCGTACTTCCTCGACAACCGCGCCGGCAGCACGACCGACAGCGGCCATACTAAACGACCCGAAGAGATACGGCAGAAGACCGCCGATAAAGAGACCGACAATAACATATGGATTAGAGAGATCAAAGCTCATAGCTTGACCGGCATTCTTAAGCTCTTCCGTATATGCCGAAAAGAGGACGATTGCGGCAAGACCGGCAGATCCGATTGCATAACCCTTGGTAACCGCCTTGGTGGTGTTACCAACAGCGTCGAGCGCGTCGGTGACGTCGCGGACGCTATCCGGCAAGCCGGCCATCTCAGCGATACCACCGGCGTTATCTGTAACGGGGCCGAACGCGTCGATTGCGACAACAATACCGGTCATTGATAGCATCGCGAGCGCGGCGATTGCAACACCGTAGAGGCCTGAGAGAATATAGGCGGTCAGGATACCTGCGCCGATTACGATAACCGGTAGCGCGGTAGCTTGCATACCGACTGCAAGACCTTGAATGATGTTGGTTGCGTGACCCGTCTCGCTTGCTTTCGCAATAAGCTTAACCGGCGAGAAGTTTGAAGACGTATAGTAGTCCGTGATAACTACGAGTGCAGCGGTTACAAGGATACCGACCAGTTCTGCGCCGAAGAGTGCGCCTACCGAGTACGTTCCATTCGCCGCCATGAAATACTGCGTGAGCGGGTAGAAGCCGGCTATCGCAATAATTGCGGATGCGGCAAGCCCTTTGTAGAGGGCACCCATGATGTTGTTACTCTTCCCAAGTCTTACGAAGAATGTTCCAAGAATCGAAGCGATGATAGAGAAGCCTGCCAGCGCGAGCGGGAAGGTAACAGCCGTCCCGAAGTTCGGGAAGTAGAGGTGACCGAGAAGCATTGTCGCTACGGCGGTAACAACATATGTCTCAAAGAGGTCGGCCGCCATACCGGCATCGTCTCCAACGTTATCGCCAACGTTATCAGCGATAACGGCCGGGTTTCTCGGATCATCCTCAGGAATTCCGGCCTCAAGCTTACCTACCAGGTCGGCGCCGACGTCAGCGGCTTTTGTGAAGATACCGCCACCGATACGGGCGAATACCGAGATAAGGCTCCCACCAAAACCAAGACCGATAAGTGCTTTAGCATCTTTGGTTATAAACCAAAAAACCGATACAACAAGGATACCGAGACCGACGACGAGAATGCCGGTAACCGTACCACCCTTAAAAGCTAGGCCCAAAGCCTTTTTTAGTCCTCCTCGTGCCGCTTCGGCTGTTCGAACGTTTGCGCGTACTGCTACGCTCATGCCGATAAAGCCTGCCGATGCCGAAGCTACAGCTCCAACAAAGAAACCGATAGCGGTCGTCCACCCAATACCAAAGCCCAGAACAAGAACTAATACGATTAATACGAAAAATACTGTGGTGTACTGCCGTTTAAGATAGGCAGAAGCACCTTGCTGAATCGCCAAAGCGATTTCTTGCATTTTCTCGTTGCCTTGCGGTTGTTTAAGCGTCCAGGCGGCTAGATATATGCCGAACAGAATCGCTAACAAGCCTGTACCAAAGGCGATATAAATTGCGTTTTGTTCCATTTTCCACTCCTTTTCGTTTTAAGTTTTGTGCCACATACCGAGGAAGCCTTTTTGGATGGGGTTAATATAATATAGCAAAAGTCCGTTGGCCGATGCAAGCACTTTGCACATTTAGTACCGTCCCGTCGTTAGCCAAATTTGCAGGTAAATAAAGCAACCGCTGCTATCGTGGTAACGTAAATGTTGCAATAATTACGTGGTAAATCAAACGTTTAGGTGGTCAAGGCTATAATGAATAAAACAGTACCAGGCGTTTGATGTCGTATTAATATCGCGCTCCTGATTTATTGCAGGCAGAAATACCACGGGCTTACCGGCTTTTTATACCGCTTTTTTTGGGATAATAACCAATCCCGGGGAAAATGTATGAAATAATGTATCTAGCTCGTTGGATTAATATGCGAACATGATATCGGCGGCAGTACAGGCGATTTATTATGGATATTGTATACCGGTACGGGTATAATTGCTGCAATGCGAAGGTTCATGAGCGGCAAGCATAATAGGAGGTGTATATATATGCCCGGACACAAGTTTCATGGAAGCATTCAAAGATTTGATGATCCGAGACGCATGCAAATACTACCGGTAGACCTTCTGATCGACCAGGTAAAGGACATCGAAACCGGTGGAGCGATAGCCGATCTCGGTTCCGGGAGCGGCTATTTATGTATCCCTCTTGCCCGGCACTTTAAGAACCGGGCTACTGTTTACGCGGTCGATATAAACCCGGAGTTGCTCGAAGTCATAAAGGAGCGAGCGGGAGACCTTACAAATCTCGTTCCGATTCTATCGGAGGAAAACCGTATTCCTATCGCTGGAGGCATACTTGATGCGTCGTTTATGGTGGCGGTGTACCACGAGCTTGATAACCCGGCTCAATTCATAGACGAAGTAAAGAGAGTTTCTCGGCCGGTTCATAAGGTGATTGTGGTTGATTGGAGCCAGGTTAAAGGGGATATGGGGCCGCCGCTGTCTGAGCGCATCCCAAAACCCGAGGTCATTAGCTCATACCAGGATCTGGGATACCGGCTTGTTAGCGAATTCGAGCCAAGCGTTTACGTATACGGATTGGTGTTTGGATACGGTATATAGGTATATTATCAGCACATTCGCAAAAATATTGCTTAATAAATTGTTAAAACTAAACGATATATATATTTAGACTAACGAACGCAGAAAAGGGATGGTATTGAATGTCGCTAAAAGTAGTAATAATTGGCGGTGTAGCTGGTGGAGCGAGCGCAGCCGCCCGGCTTCGAAGGCTTGATGAAACAGCCGAAATCGTTCTGTTTGAAAAGGACAAATATATCTCATTTGCCAATTGCGGCCTGCCATACTATATCGGTGACGTTATCGAAGAGCGTGGCGACCTTCTGGTTCAGACGCCCGAACGCATGCGCGAGCGATTTAATATCGATGTACGCGTGCGGAGCGAAGTTATAAGGATTCTTCCGGACGAGAAAAAGGTCGAGGTACGCAACTTTAAGAACGGCGAGTCATATCTCGAATCCTACGATAAACTTATTCTCTCTCCGGGTGCAGTCCCGCATGTTCCGCCGGTTAAAGGCGTCGACCATCCCCGCGTATTTACGATAAGAAACGTACCGGATACCGATGCCGTTAAGGGTTTTGTTGAAACCAACAAACCTGAGCGTGCGGTGGTTATCGGCGCAGGCTTTATCGGCATGGAGATGGCTGAGAACCTGTATAAAAAAGGTGTTAAGGTAACCATCATCGAGCTTTCTGAAAATATTATCCCAATGCTTGATTTTGAAATGGCTGCCCTTGCCGAGCGATACGTTATTGATAAGGGTATCGAAGTCATTAGGGGCACAACGGCAACAACGCTGGATCGTAATGGAGAGTTGTTGGTTGTTGAGCTCATAAACGGCAGGCGTATTGAGACCGACATGGTTGTTTTCGGTATCGGCGTACGCCCTGAAGCCACCCTTGCCAAAGAGAGCGGTCTGGCGATAGGTCAATCGGGCGGTATCGCGGTTGATGAATACTTGTTAACATCGGACGCGAACATTTACGCGATCGGCGATGCTATAGAGGTAACAAACCTTGTAAGCGGTACTCCGGCGCTTATTCCGCTTGCCGGGCCCGCCAATAAACAAGGACGAATCGCCGCCGATAATGTCTGCGGTCGCCAGAGAAAGTACAAAACCACCCAGGGAACAGCGATTCTTAAGATCTTTGATATGGCTGTTGCTTCAACCGGTCTTAACGAGCGAGGTCTGATGAGGGCCGGTATCGCGTATCAAACGGCAATCTGCCACCCGTTTTCACATGCCACATATTTCCCGGGTGCGTCGATGCTATCAGTAAAAGTCTTGTTCGATGCGCAGGACGGGACATTGCTCGGCGCCCAAGTTGTGGGGGAGGATTCGGTCGATAAGATAATCGATGCGTTCTCAATGGCGGTGCGCGCCGGCATGACCGTGTTCGACTTAACCGAGCTGGAGTTTGCATATGCGCCGCCGTTTTCAAGCGCCAAGAGCCCGGTCAATATGGCCGGTTATGTAGCATCTAATATTCTTAGCGGCGATGTTGCCGTTGCTACCTGGAGAGATGTTGATAATATCGATCCGGACCATGTTGCTATCCTTGATGTAAGAACTTCATACGAGCACAAACATGACGGCAACATAAAAGGCGCCCTTCACATTCCGGTAGATGATCTGAGAGCGCGGATGCACGAACTGCCGAAAGATAAAGAAATCTACGTTTACTGCCGCGTTGGTATGCGTGCATATATCGCGTGCAGGATACTAAAACAAAATGGCTATAACGTTAGAAACATAAGCGGCGGGTTTATCACCTATAAAGCGGCGCACGATGTGCTGGCCGTAGGCCAAAAAGTCGCGGTAAGCTAGATCCACCGGTAGTATAAATATTGTTGGAAACTAAAGCACCAGGCATTGGACCTGGTGCTTTAGTTCTGCGTGACATTTTTAGCCGGGTACGCACTGACACTTCGCTTTGCATGCATTACAATAGTGGTAAGACGCGGATACTGCCAGCAAGAGGTGTACAATGATCAAAGGAATCGGCATCGATATTGTTGAAGTAAATCGGATAGAACAAGCAATAAACCGCCGCAAAAAATTTATCGAACGTGTATTTACCGAAATTGAAAGGGATTATTGTTTAAGCAAGCATCGTCCCCATCTCCACTTCGCCGCTCGATTTGCAGCTAAAGAAGCTGCAGTAAAAGCACTTGGCACTGGCCTGCGCGGTATGAAATGGACCGACTTTGAAGTATGCCGGGATAAATGGGGACGGCCGTATCTGAAGCTTAGCGGCAATGCAGCCGCAATTGCGCACGAAAAGGGTGTGTGCGATATTTTTATCAGCCTTTCATTTAGTCGTGAGTCGGCAATCGCCCAGGCAATAGCTGTGGGAATGGAGTAGGTAATTGCGGGTCGTTACAAGCAGACAAATGCTTACAATAGAACAACACGCTGAGAGCGAGTTTGGGCTTACCACCACCATGCTCATGGAGCGTGCCGGTGAAGCTGTAGCGGACGAGGCTAAAAAGATACTGTCCTCTTCAGGCAAGGCGCTTATCGTCTGCGGAAAAGGCAATAATGGGGGCGACGGGTTTGTCGCTGCGCGCCTTCTAGATGAGGCGGGATACGCCGTAACCGTATATTCCCTGGCAAATGCAGATGATCTTGCACCGGACGCACGCAAAGCGTTCGACAAGCTTCCTGCGCGGATTACTATAATCGCCGGTTCCAACCTTAATACCTTCGACGAAGCGGTTCTTGCCGCAGACATAATAATCGATGCGATATTCGGTTTTAGCTTAAAAGGCGCGGTTCGCGGTACGGCGGCCGATATTATCGATCGCGTCAACGCTTCGCAACGGCCCATCCTGTCGGTTGATTTGCCGTCGGGTTTGGCGGCCGATACCGGTAAAGTGTATAGCAGCGGTATTGTTGCGGATGTAACCGTCACATTTACAGCCCCGAAAGTAGGTATGCTTCTTTATTCAGGTTTTGTTAATACCGGCGAGTATATTGTCGCTGATATCGGTATTCCGGGTGAGCTGGTTGAGGAAATCGGCACCTATCGCGAGCTTGATAAACTCGAAGTGCGGAATCTGTTTCCGGTGCGCGATATAAATGCCCATAAGAAATCGGTCGGGCAGGTATTGGTGATTGCCGGATCGAGGGGTATGCCCGGCGCCGCTGCGCTGGTTGCGCGGGCGGCGTATAGGATGGGTGCGGGCTTAGTCGCGTTCGCACCGCCGGCCGGTATCACAGCGGTGCTTAACGAAGCGGTTGTTGAGGCGATTGCGTGGCCGCAACACGAGACGGCGCATGGTACATTGGCTCTGGCGGCAGACGAGCACCTGCTGGCGATAGCATCCCAATATGATGTTGTTGCGATTGGGCCGGGGCTTGGGTCTGAGCCTGAGACCGAGGAGCTCATCAGAATGCTCGTAGCCGATATCGATAAACCGATGGTCATAGATGCCTCCGCATTAACGGCCATTGCAGCCAACCCGAACGTGTTACGCAACAGGCGCTCTGAGACCATTATTACGCCGCATCCAGGTGAAATGGCGCGCCTCTTTGGTGTATCACCGCAGGAAGTTTTGGGTGATTGGCTCGGGTTTGCCCATCGGGCTCATGATGAATTCGGCGCTGTTGTAGTGCTCAAGGGTGCCCGAACGGTTATTTGCGGGCAAGTTGAGATAACCATTAATACAACCGGTAACCCGGGGCTTGCAACCGCAGGGACCGGAGATGTCCTAACCGGTGCTATTGCCGCCCTGCTGGCACAGGGTTTGGACGCATATTCAGCAGCTTCGATTGGTGCGTTTTTGCACGGTTTGTCCGCCGATATAGCGGTCGAGGACAGCAACATCTATAGCCTTACAGCATCAGATGTTATTGAATACTTACCCGAAGCGATCAACGAGGTCATACTGTAAGTTAGAGAAAGTGAGAAGTGAGAAATGGCGCAATTGAAGTTGAGAGCGCGAGATATTATGAGCAAAGAAATTGTTGTCTTCACACCGGATATGACGGTTAAGGAAGCTGCAGGCATCTTAAGCGCGAAGGGAATCAGCGGTGCTCCCGTAGTCGACAATGAAGACCGTCTTGTTGGGATGGTTAGCGAGAGTGATTTGATTATGCAGGATGTGCGCCTGCACTTTCCGACGTTTATCCAATTGCTGGACGGGTACATCTACCTGCCATCGAGCATGCAAAGGTTTGAAGAGGAGTTTAAAAAAGCGGTAGGGGCTAAAGTCGGCGATGTAATGTCGACAGAGGTTGTAACTATCGGCGAAGATGATACTGTAGAAGATATCGCGACCCTTATGGTCGAGCAAGATATAAGTCGCGCACCCGTAATGTCGGACGGCAAGCTGGTTGGCATAATTACAAAGGGTGATCTGGTGCGAGCTATAAGTAAGCAATAGGTGGGTATAACAACGTGATGAATACAAGGCCTTTATGGGCTGAGATTGATCTCTCGGCAATTAAGCACAACATACGGGAAGCAAAGAAGGTTATCGGCGCTAATGTTGCCATAATGGCGATCGTCAAGGCCAACGGCTATGGACACGGAGCGGTACCCGTAGCCAAAGCGGCCATCGAAGCCGGTGCGTCGTCGCTCGGCGTCGCCATTCCCGAGGAAGGCGTGGCGCTCAGGGAAGCAGGAATTACCCAACCGATTCTTGTGTTATCCGAGAGCGCAACCGCGGCGGCTCCGTTAATCGTCGAACATGGTTTAACGGCAACCGTGTGCTCGGAGAAAGCTTCCCATACACTTTCCGATGAGGCGACGCAACAGGGAAAACGAGTTAAGGTTCACGTCAAGGTTGATACCGGCATGAATCGTATCGGCTTGGTGCCGGAGCGGGTGGCGGAGTTTCTTCGCCATGTGAACTCACTACCCGGGTTGGAGGTCGAGGGCATCTTCACGCATTTCGCCGAAGCGGACAACCCGCGCAGCACCTACACGAATTTTCAACTCGCGCAGTTCATGCCGCTTGTTCATGCATTGAAAAACGAGGGATTATGCCCACCGGTGCGACATGCCGCAAACAGCGCAGGCGTGTATTTGCATCTGCAATCGCACCTGGATATGGTGCGAATCGGAATTTCTCTCTACGGGCTTCATCCCTCGGAAGCTACCAAGGGGAAGGTTGATCTTCGACCGTCGCTTTCTCTTAAGAGCCGGCTCTCCTTTGTGAAAAACGTAAAAGCGGGAACAGGCGTCAGCTATGGGCGCATATTCCGGGCGTCGCAGGATACAACAATCGGCACCATACCTGCCGGCTACGGCGACGGCTATACCCGACTTCTCTCGGATAAAGCGGATGTTCTCGTCGGCGGCCGCAGGTATCCCGCTGTCGGAAATATTTGCATGGATCAATTCATGGTTGATTTCGGCGAAAACACGGCGGTGTCCGTCGATGATGAAGCAGTATTAATCGGTCGCCAGGGAGATGATGAGATAAGTGCGGATGAGCTCGCATCTATCCTCGGTACAATCAATTACGAAATCGTTTGCATGATAAACTCGCGCGTACCGAGGGAATATAGGGAGTAAAAGATGCCTAGGCCTAGGATTTTCTGCTTTGCTGTCATCGTTATCGGACTTCTTCTCGTATCGTGCACAGCGCAAAACAAGGCGGACAACCCCTCGGCTTCAAAACCGACCTCCGCTTCCGGAACGGTGGGCGTTCAAGATGGGGATAATTCGACCGTGATGGTAGCCGATATCAAAGTCTCCGCAAAAATTTCGTCAGAGAATGTACGTCCCGGCCAGAGGCTCAAGGTTACGCTGAACGTGCTGAATACCGCTTCACAGGTTCGCGAACTCACCTTTAATACCGGGCAGAAATATGATCTTCTTATAAAAGAGAAAGAAGGTCGCAACGTATGGCGCTGGTCGGCCGGCAAGATGTTCTCGCAGATGATCGAGACCGTGCGCCTGGGGCCGGGCAAAAGTGTCTCGTATGAGGCTGAATGGCCGGGCACAGGTTCGCTTGAGCGGCCGCTCAAGCCCGGAACCTACACTGTTACCGCAAATATCACCGCAAATGACCTAAGGGACAAAGAGCTTACATTTAAGCTAAGTGTTGCCGAGTAGCATCGGTATTCTGCCAAAAATGTGGAATAAGTATACATAAGCGAAATTCTAAGTCGCGGATATACCTTAGAGGTGTGCTCCACGACAGAGGAGGTTGCATGTATGGGTATGCTTATTTGTCCCAAATGTATGGCAGTCTATGATGGTCAGAAATGGTTTTACGATGATGGAGAGCACGAACGGCTTGCCCGGGCCGGACAGGCGGAAGTAACTCTCTGCCCGGGACACCAACGCATTGAAAAGAAGCGGATTGATGGCGTTGTGACGCTTAAGGGCAGGTTTTTAAAAGATCACCAAGCAGAAGCCCTGAATCTTATCAATAACGTCGCCGATCAGCAGGTTCACCGCAATGTCGCCGCCAGAGTCTATAATGTCAGTAGCAGTGATAGTATGATAACCGTTCAAACCACCGATACGCATCTTGCAGAACGCATCGGTAAAGAGTTTGAAAAGGCGTTTAACGGCAATCTAGCTATCCAGTGGCCGAAAGATGAGGAATTCGTGCGGGTAAGCTGGGAGCGCGATTAATCGAGTAATAGAAAAGCGGCTTTTAATAAGACCGCTTACTTTAATGCACGGTAGCGCATAACCACTATAATTTAAGCGTGTATTTTTTGTAAAATTCGCAATCCATAAAGTTGACAAGCTTTTGCGCAAACGTACCCTGGACGGTACTGCCGCATTTTTTAAATTTCCAACAGTTCATGTGTCAATTCCTCCTATAGTGTCTAGGGCATTTATAATATTTGTTTGAAATATGCAATGCTGTAAGATGTCTTGCTATAGTATCGGTCCAGTAATTCCTGCTCATTATAGCTAATATGCAGATTTATCCTTGAGTATGGCTGCTAGAACCGCATGCTATGCGAATTCACTGAGAATTGATAAAATCTGTATATCAATTCTACAGTGTATTTGGTGATTGAAATGCCTTTGTATGAGTTTAAATGTAATTCATGTGGGTCGAAGTTCGAGAAGCTGGTTTTGCAGACAAACGGGCAAAATCCCACATGCGATAGGTGTGGCAGCGATGATGTGTCAAAATTGTTTTCAACATTCGGTTTCAGTTCAAGCGGCAAAACTTCTAGTAGCGGCTGCAGTAGTTGCACCGGCAACAATTGCAGTACATGCGGTAGGTAGGTGATATTATGGAGCTTCAAACCATTACGGAGTCGGCTGTTGGGTGTACACTATGCCCGCTAGCAGAACAAGGTCGTAGCCGGGTTGTATTCGGTGACGGCAACTCGAACGCCGGTATTGTATTTATCGGTGAAGGTCCGGGTTTTTATGAAGATAAAAACGGTATTCCGTTTTGCGGTGCGGCAGGCAAACTATTAACACAGCTTCTTCAGTCAATCGGTCTGGAACGAGAGGATGTTTACATAACCAATGTGGTAAAATGTCGTCCGCCTCAGAACCGCGATCCTAAGCCTGAAGAAATCGAAGTCTGTACGGGCACATATTTATTTAAACAGCTGGGGATAATCCAACCGAAGGTAATTGCAACGCTCGGGCGTTTTGCGTCCGCTGTTATGCTCGGGGTAAAAGATGTTTCGATGGGCAAGGTTCATGGGCAAAAATTTCAGAAAGACGGCTATTTTGTCGTGCCTATCTATCATCCGGCGGCGGCGCTTCACTCGCGTGCGAATCTGGTACCGCTTCAAGAGGATTTTATCAAGCTTAAGGAATATCTCGAAGAGAAGCCTAAGGTAGCCGAAGCCGTAGAAGAGAAGGCCGAAGCAGAGCAAATGGGGCTATTCTAACGTGAGCGATATATTTGCAGTTATTTCGCATTCACCTGAGGAGACTTGGGAGTTGGCGCGAAAGCTGGCTCCCATGTTATCTGAAGGAGATGTGATAAGTTTAAGCGGTGACCTGGGCGCGGGTAAAACCGTATTCACGAAAGGCCTGGCTGAAGGGCTTAGCATATCCGAGCCGGTGACAAGCCCAACGTTTACCATTATTAAGGAGTATAGCGGACGACTGCCGCTCTACCACTTCGATGTGTACCGGCTCTCCGACCCGAATGAGCTCGATGCGCTTGGCGTCGATGAGTATTTTTACGGTGACGGCGTGTCGGTGGTCGAGTGGGGAGATAAAGTTGAAGAACTCATGCCGGACATCCATGTTGATGTTAGGATGTTGCGGCTTGTCGATGAATCGTTTCGCCGGATAGAAATAGCGCCGCACGGTGCTTCGTGGCAGACGAGGGTCGAGAAATGGTTATCAGGAGAATAACGTGCTTGTTCTTGCGTTTGATACATCGAGCCCGGTACTAACCGCGGCCATCAGCGATGATAATATAATAATCGATGAGATAAACCTGTGGATGCCGCGCGGCCACATGGCGCAATTGCTGCCGCTGTTGGATGGTTTGCTGAAGAAGCATGAGTACCGGATCAATGATGTCGAGGCGGTTGTTATCGGTAGTGGCCCCGGCTCGTATACGGGCTTGAGAATAGGCATGGTAATTGCACGATCGCTCGCACAGATGCTTGAAGCGCCGATTGTGGGCATACCGAGTCTCGACGCTATAGCTTATCGCAACATAACCGAAAGAGCACTCATCGCACCGATCATCGATGCTAAACGGGGCGAAGTATATACGGCACGCTATTGTTCAAAAGCAGCGCATGTTATGCGTCTTGAGGACTTCAAGTCCGCCAACCCTGAGGAGCTTGTGCAACTTTTCGTTGCCGAAGGGTACGAACATATAGTTTTTGCCGGCGATGCCGTCAAGCTGTATGCGCATGTCTTTTCAGAGATATTGGATGGAAGAGTAGAATTTGCGCCTGAGGAAAACTGGTGGCCCCGGGCTTCGGATTTAATCCACCTGGCGTGGCCCAGACTCGAGCGCCGAGAATACGACGAGTTATACCAGCTCGCACCGATTTACGTAAGGTTGTCACAGGCCGAGGAGATGTGGGAACAACGTCACCGGGGGTGAAATAATGCTTACAATGAAACCGGATATCCGGCGCATGACTATGGCGGATGTCGATCAGGTTTATGATATAGAGAGAAGATCGCAGTCTGCTCCCTGGAGCAAGCTGACGTTTCAAAGAGAACTAATCGGAAGCCACCACAACGAGTGTTTTGTCGCCGAATATGGAGAACGGGTCGTCGGGTTCGTGTGCATGTACCATGTGCTGGATGAAGCCCACATAACCAACATTGCCGTAGATAATGTCTTTCAAAACAGGCATATCGGAAGCCGGTTGTTACTGACGGCGATAGATATCGCCAAGATTAAAGGGACTAAACAGGTAACGCTTGAGGTGCGAAAATCGAACACGAGGGCTCAGCACTTGTATATTAAATTCGGATTTAGGATGAAGGGTCTGCGCAAGGGATATTACACGGACAACAATGAGGATGCACTCATTTTCTGGACCGGTGATGTCACAAGCGACTATTATGAAAACCTCTTCAGCGAGATCGGAAGGGAAATAGCGAACGAATAATATGCAGACCGACATCTATATTCTTGGTATCGAGACATCATGCGATGAAACCGCGGCCGCGATCCTACGAAACGGCCGCGAGGTTGTATCGAGTGTTGTTGCCTCGCAAATCGAGTTCCATCAAAAATTTGGCGGCGTTGTGCCGGAAATCGCTTCGCGCAAGCACCTTGAGGTTATTAACCCGGTGCTAGATGAGGTGATGGTTGAGTCGGGCTTAACGTATGAAGACCTGAGCGCTGTCGCAGTGACAGTCGGCCCGGGGCTTGTAGGCGCGCTGCTTATGGGGTTGGGTACCGCGAAGGCAATTTCATACGTAAAAGGCCTGCCGCTCGTAGGCGTCAATCACCTCGAAGGGCATATCTACGCGAATTTTATCGATCACCCGGAACTCAAGCCCCCGCTCCTTGCCCTCATTATTTCGGGCGGGCATACAATGCTGGTTCACATGAAGGATTACGGCAGCTATGAGATTATGGGGCAGACGCTCGATGATGCTGTCGGTGAAGCGTATGACAAGGTCGCTTCATTTCTAGGGCTCGGTTACCCGGGCGGCCCGATTATCGACAACCTTGCAAAGGACGGTAACCCGGCGGCTATCCCGTTCCCGCGGGCCATGATGAGAAAGGGCGAATTCAATTTCAGTTTGAGCGGCTTGAAAACCGCCGTGCTGAATTACGTGGCGAAGCTCGGCCGTGAAACGCACGAGATTCCCTTACCCGATCTGGCGGCAAGTTTCCAAGCGGCGATTGCGGATGTGCTTGTCTCAAAAACCATGCTTGCAGCCAGAGATAAAGGCGTTGATAAGGTGGTTTTAGCCGGCGGCGTTGCGGCAAACAGCTACCTTCGCGAGCGCATGATCCGGGCAACAAAAGGAGAAGGGCTTCAACTTTATTATCCGCATGCGTATCTTTGCACCGACAATGCGATCATGGTAGCCGCTGCCGGCTATCGCAGATTTCTAGACGGTGAGCGCATCTCGCTGGCAGCGAACCCGGTCCCCAATTTACATTTAGGCCAACCTATTGAAATGTGATGTGCTCATACCTGGACCTCGCAGTTCATACCTGCTACGCTCCTTGTAGAAATCTTATTTTTGTAGGTCGACCGATTTGAAATCTATTGGCAGAAACATGCTTAAAAGCTATCTACTGGCGGGTTTATCCGGCGTACTGCTCGCGCTCGCGTTTCCGCATTCCTCAATAACCGTGCTTGTCTGGATCGGACTTATTCCACTTCTTTTTGCGATAGATCGGAGCAATGTTAAGCACGCACCGCTACTCGGACTTATCTGCGGGATTGTTTTCTATGCGGCTGTTCTCTACTGGATTCAAGTTTTTGGTTTTATCGCATGGTTTGCCTTGAGCGTATTTCTGGCGGTCTGGATCGGGTTGTTTTCGTTGGGGGCGAAGCTTGTTTTTGAGCGCGGTAAAAGTATGCTGCCGTTTTTACTCCTGCCGGCATTGTGGGCGCTTACAGAATACGGGCGCGCGCTCGGGCCGCTGGGATTCGCCTGGGCGAACCTCGGCGCAACGACCGCCGGTTTCAGGGTTTCACTGCTCGCGTCATACATCGGTGAGCCGGGTGTCAGCGCCGCCATCGTCTTCGTTAATCTGGCGCTGCTTCGAGCCGTTCAAACCCTGCGTTCATACCGCGTGCGCAAAAAGCTTTCCACAATCAAGATGAATGAAGTCGAAATTATGGTTGAAGTACAGCCGGGTAGTATCGAGCAGCACATTGAATTATTAACCGATGGATTAACCGATGGTGACCACGACGGGATATTTGCAAGCCGCATAAGCCGACGCACGGCCAAGAGGGCGCGCAACGCCTCTCAGATTTGCATCGGCGTCGCGGTGCTCTCCCTGATTGTCCTCGGGTTCCTTCGAGCGCCGGCAGCGCAGCAGGACGTGCGCACTGCCATCAAAGTGACGCTCGTTCAACCGAGTATCCCGCAAAGCGTTAAACATAACGTCGCAAACGACAGTCTGATTAAGTCGCGCTACCGGACTATGACCGATCGGGCGCTGCGAACCTGGCCGGCGGGGCCGGATCTTCTAATCTGGCCCGAGAGCGTGTTTATCTCGTATATCGAAGATCAGAAACCCTATATTAGCGCTATGACTGATTTGATAACCCAGAACAACGCGTCGTTTATTTTTGGCGGTATGAGCCAGGACGAGCAGCAGCGGATATTCAACAACGCCATCTTTGTCGACGCAACAGATAAAAAGAAGGATTACCAGAGTTACCAGAAGACTCATCTCGTACCGTTTGGCGAGTATATGCCGCTGCGAGGCTTTATCGAGCGCATCAACGATATGGCCGACCTGGTCGATGATAAAACACCCGGCACGCGCTTCGTGACCTTTGATATTTCCAGGACTGTAAGGCCGAAAGGGTATCCAAATCGGGTACAACGTCTCGGCAAGTTTTCAACTATTCTCTGCTTTGAATCGGCGGATTCGCGCCTGGTCGGCAGAATGGTTGAAAACGGCGCCCGCATGATTGTCGTCATTACGAACGATGGTTGGTTCGGAAAAACAGCGGCTCTTGAGCAGCACTTCCAAATAGCGCGCATGCGTGCTATCGAGTATGGTGTCCCGGTCGTGCAAGCCGCCAATACCGGTTTATCCGGCTTTATCGACCAGAACGGTCACGTAATCGCCCGCACTGCCATCAATCGCCAGGAAGTCTTGCGAAGCGCGATAAACTTCGCAAGCCGACCCAGCTTCTTCGCCCATTACGGCACATTCTTACCCTACCTATATCTGGCGGTTATTCTTACCGCCGTTTTGTACCGCCGGACAAATAGCGTATAATAAGCTTATGCAGAAGATGCAAATTTCCGTATACCAAGAACCAATAGCCCAACAAATCGCGTCACTAGAGACTGAGCGCAGCAAAAAACTCGTTCTAAAAGAGCTGCGCTACGTTCCCGGTGTCGGCAAAGCCATTGCGCACGATCTTTACGATCTTGGTATACGCTCAATCGTAGACCTTGAAGGCAAGGACCCGGAATATCTTTATAACAAGCACTGTGAAAAGATGGGCATACGGGTCGACAGGTGCGTGCTCTACGTCTTTCGATGTGCTGTCTACTTCGCCTCAAACCGGACATACGATCCCGATCTACTGAAATGGTGGAACTGGAAGGATTAATCGACGTTTTCGCCGGCCTCACGTTAGGGCAACTCCGTATGCGGAAATAATCACAATTTGGCCGACTTATATACACATAGCTTTTTCTGGGAGAATTTATTGCCGATTGCATGGGCGAACATGATCAATTGCAGAATCGCCAAGCAATATGTTTGCAATCTATTGATTTTGGCAATAAATTGGCTGTCGGTGTTGATTTTGGCAGAGCACCTAGTATAATATACGATTAGCACTCTGATAGGAAGAGTGCTAAAAACACTGTTAGGAGGGTTGTATCTGATGAATCTTAAGCCTTTACGTGATCGAGTGGTGATCAAACCCATGGAGGCCGAAGAGGTGACTAAAAGCGGAATCGTGATTCCGGACACCGCGAAAAAAGAACGGCCGCAAGAGGGAGAAGTAGTAGCAGTCGGCGGAGGAAAATACGACGACAATGGCAAGGTAATCCCGATGGAAGTAAAAGTCGGTGACAAGGTCATCTACTCGAAGTATGGCGGTAGTGAGGTTAAAATCGACGAGCAAGATTACCTCATTATGCGCGAAGAAGATATTCTCGCAGTACTCAGCTAATTTATTACTATTCAAGGAGGGAAGCTTTCGATGCCAAAAATCATTGAGTTCAATGAAGAGGCTAGGCGTAAACTGGAGGCCGGCGTTAATAAACTTGCCGACACCGTAAAAGTAACGCTTGGACCAAAAGGCAGAAATGTTGTAATTGATAAAAGGTTCGGTGCTCCGACGATTACCCACGATGGTGTAACCGTCGCAAAAGAGATCGAGCTTGAAGACCCGTACGAGAACATGGGTGCGCAGCTCGCCAAAGAGATCGCAACCCAGACAAACGATGTTGCCGGTGACGGAACAACCACCGCAACGATTCTCGGCCAGGCCATTGTCCGCGAGGGCATGAAAAACGTGGCCGCAGGCTCAAACCCGATGTTTATCAAAAGAGGTATCGACAAGGCCGTTCAAACAGCGGTAGAAGAGATCAAGAATCTCGCTAAGAGTATCGATACTAAAGAAGAGATCGCTTCAGTAGCGACAATTTCCGCAGCCGACGCAGAGATCGGCAACCTTATAGCGGACGCGATGGATAAGGTAGGAAAAGATGGCGTCATTACTGTTGAGGAGTCACAAACTCTTGGAACCCAGCTCGAAGTCGTTGAAGGTCTACAATTCGACAAAGGCTACGTCTCCGCGTACATGGTCACAGACACAGAGAGAATGGAAGCTGTCCTCGACGACCCGTTCATCCTCATAGCAAATATGAAAATCGGCGCTATTGCAGACCTTCTGCCAGTTCTTGAGAAAGTCATGCAGGCCGGTCGCCCGCTCTTCATTATTGCCGAAGATGTTGAGGGCGAGGCGCTAGCGACACTTATCGTTAACAAAATTCGCGGTACCTTTACCAGCGTCGCGGTTAAAGCCCCTGGTTTCGGCGACCGCCGTAAAGCGATGCTCGAGGATATCGCCATCGTCACTGGTGGCAGGGTCGTAACTGAAGAGCTCGGTATGAAGCTTGATGCAGTAACCGTTGACATGCTCGGTCGCGCACAGCGCGTTCGTATTACCAAAGATGAGACCGTTATCGTCAGTGGGGCAGGTAGCGCGGAGGCCATCAAAGGCCGTATGAACCAGATCAAAGCTGAGATCGAACAAAGCGATTCAGAGTTTGATCGTGAGAAACTGCAAGAACGCCTTGCAAAGCTATCAGGCGGCGTTGCGGTTATCCGCGTAGGTGCGGCAACCGAGACCGAGATGAAAGAGAAAAAGCACCGCATCGAGGATGCCCTCTCGGCTACAAAAGCAGCCGTTGAGGAAGGTATCGTCCCTGGTGGCGAGGTAACATTGATCAACATCATCCCGGCTATTAACAAGCTCGAAAGCAAGCTTGATGGCGACGAGAAGGTTGGCGTACAGATCATCCAGCGCGCGCTCGAAGCACCGCTTCGCCAACTCGCGATGAACGCCGGCTACGAGGGCTCGATTATTGTTGAGAAAATCAAAGGCATGGGCAAAGGCCAAGGCCTCAACGTTGTAACCGGGCAGTTCGGCGATATGATGAAAGACGGCGTTATCGACCCGGCCAAAGTTACCCGTTCAGCGCTTCAGAATGCGGCGTCCATCGCAAGTCTCGTGCTTACCACGGAGGCTGCTATTGCCGACAAGCCTGAGGAAGGCGGCGGCGGTGGCGGCATGGCAGGTATGCCGGGCGGCATGGGCGGCATGGGTATGATGTAAAAAGCACTCGCGTAAATGCACGGTGCAATGGCACGCAACCAAAGAGTATGCGTGCATGTAGTGTAAACAGAAAAACAGTATGATCGTCTAATATGCTAGAACAGTAATGTATGCTGGGATTGGATGCGAGCATGCTAAAATAAATACAAACGTGCACTACGGAGCGCTTAAGAAGTTAGAGAAACTATAGGTGGCGGGGCCGCAAGGCCCCGCCACTACGTTTACATTTTAGCGACAGCGGATATTTTGCTAGCGTTGTAAGTCAAATTGGTGTATTATATAACTATCTTACCGGTAATCGCCAACTCAGTTGCTTAGGGTTCCTTCATTAAAGTTCTCTATCGCGTATCCGAAATCACGCAGAGCCGGTCGATACTCCGAACCTTACCCGCATGGTAACTTGGCGATTTCACTAACACTCTAGTAGGTCTTTGTAGCTTCGGGTATACACGGCATTAGATATTCTAGGAGGCAGTTATGGAAAACATAAAGTGTTCGGAGCATACGCATATATGCCCAGAAAAACTGGATGTCTGCTGTCAATTCTGCACACGCAATTATTCACCATGCGAGGGCAAGTGCTCGGGCTGCTGGGATCAGATCAAAATCACCGGCCCAACCATCGCAATGGAAACGCCGTCAGCTAAGATCAAGAAGGCGGCAGCTGTTTAGGTTCTCGCAGAAAAGCCAGCCGATAAAGTTACTTCGTAATCTTGTCCCCAAGAGTTGCTTTAAGGTCATCTAAATCTTTCAGGTCAACGATACGACCGTTAACGCAAACCTGGCCGTCCAAAGCGTGTGTTTCTACGTTGCCCCCATAGCTTGCGTATGCGGACCCGTTACTGCTGGTTGCAACTTTATGCGAATTAACTATGCTTGACCCGGATATGGCGGTGCTCGTCGCGCCGTTACACGTTACACTGCTTTTAACCGAGACGTTGACCTCACTGCTCCCGCTGGAGCAGCTATGGTTGGGCCCGCAAGAGTATGTACGGCTTACTGTGTTCCGACGTGTTGTTTGGCTGTCTTGATTTTGTGAACAGCTTGTTGGGCGGGTAGTCGAAGGTGTGTATGAATCTGACCCCGGATTATAATTAGAATAACCACCCGAATTGGTGACAACTATATGAGAACTATTACTTGCAGTGGAGCCGTTCATCCCATTGGAATTGCAGCTCGATGCGTTGTTGCTATAGTACGTTGCAATGTTGACGCCATTGCCCGCCGTAAATGTTGTTGCATGGCTGGCATTAGGGTCGTTGCTCGACCACAATATATCGCCGCCATCGGCGCCGGTTATTGTTACCGATGTCTCAGAAAGCCCATCGCCGGTTAAAGAAGAGTTATTGGTAATGCTAAGAGATCCGCTCTTGGTGCCTTCCGATGTTGAATCATCTTGGTCGCAATTTAAATCATTACTGTTCACGTCGGTCTCACCACCGTTACCAGCCAAGTTTGCCAGCATTGTAGGATTTGCGCTACTTATTGCCGCATGAACTGCAAGCAATAAAAGTAAAGCCAGAGCTAAGAGTATCGGTTTCTTAATCATTACGTAGTCTCCCCAGGTAGCAATAAAGATCCTATGCCTGCTCTTTTTTATAGCCAAAGCATAGCAAATAAAAACCACTACTTTAGTATGGTTTTTGGTATAGCCATGTGGTGAATTGGCAGGTTAACAGGTGCTTACTCTACGTAGAAAAGCCCCGCTATTATTGCGGAGCTTGTGCTTGGTTTAGGTTTACCTTAATTACTGCTCTTCAGGTTTGACCATACGTAACTGTGGTGCTTGCGCCGCAGCTGAAGGCTGTCGCAGGTGTTGCAGCACGACAATGAGGTTGTCGTCTATATCCATAACGAGCTGGATAACCTGGCCCAAGGAAAAGAAAAGAAGTGCTTGGATTACGGTAATGATTACTATTCCGGATATTGCGAAGAGCTGCGCCGAAAGGCCTGTTACAAGTAAAGGCGTTACGAAAACCGCGAAAACGCCGATTGCTATAACGATATAACCGAGCGCCATCAAGAACGTTGAGGCTATTATCAGGGCGCCGTAGCGGGGTTGCTGTTCTTCCTCCATTATTAACGCCTCCTTCTGGTTGATACCCATCCATAAGATACCCAGTAATAGCAACTCGAAACGCAACCCTATTTATTTAGTTTTCGGTGCTCGGATACTGGGTAGTGGGTCAGTTTGAAATCTTAGGCAGTTTTGAAAAAAATGAATTTCGCTTGATCGCGCCCATATAATTCTGTAAAAAGGTTCATTTGAGGGTGAGTTGAAAAAGAGCCATCGTTCCTCACAATAGAAAGTGACGAAACCAACTATTTAGGAGGAAATTACGATGGCTCACGAAAAGAGTACGAATTCGACCGCGTTTTTGCAAGAAGCACTTTTAAATGACAAGGAGTTCTTAAAGGTAATCGTGCAGAGATTCCTGCAGGCATTCATGGAGAAAGAGATCGCCGAATTCCTGCAGGCTGATCCCTATGAGAGATGCGATGAGCGCACGGGGTATCGAAACGGCTACAAACCGAGAACCTTGTATACCAGGGTCGGAGATATCGCCCTTGCAGTACCGCAAGGGCGGGAAGGAAGCTTCTCAACAAAGCTCTTTGAGCGGTATCAGCGAAGTGAGAAGGCGCTGGCGCTCTCCATCATTGAGATGTACATCCAGGGGGTCTCGACGAGAAAGGTGGCCAAAATAGCCGAGGAGCTTTGCGGGCACACGGTATCAAAAAGCCAGGTATTGCGCCTGGCCCAAGAACTCGACCAGGAACTCTTGGCGTGGAGGGTGCGCCCTCTCGGGAAGTATCCTTACCTGGTTATCGATGCCCGCTATGAGAAAGTGCGCACACCCAGAGGTGTGGTAAGCCAAAGCATTTTAATTGTCGCTGGAGTAAATACCGAAGGGTACCGCGAGATCCTCGCCGTTGAGGTTGCCAACGCAGAAAGTGCCACAAGCTGGGGTGAGCTGTTTAGGTCGTTAATTGAAAGAGGTCTTACCGGGGTCGAGTTTGTGGTAAGCGACGACCACACGGGCCTTGTTACGGCGGTTGAGAGATACTTTGCCGGTGCCATCTGGCAGCGGTGCCAGTGCCACTTCATGAGAAATATCCTGGATAAAGTGGCCAAAGCCGATAGAGCGGCTCTTAAGGCTGATATGCAGGCAATATTTAATAGCGCTAACGGGGAGCGCGCCAGAGAACTTTTGACAGCATGCACTCTTCGCTATCAGAGTCGCTACGAGAGCGTATCAGAAATGTTAGAGGACAGCGCCGACAGCATCCTCGCCTGTTTTTCCCTGCCGGAGGGCCACAGGCGCCGCATGCGAACCACTAATCTACTGGAAAGGTATAACCAGGAGATAAAAAGAAGAACCAAAGTGGTCAGGATCTTTCCAAACGAAGAAGCTGCCCTAAGACTTATCACTGCCTTGGCAGCTGAGCAATCTGAGGAGTGGCTCTCGGGTAGGAAATACCTCGATATGTCGGTAAGGGATGTAGCAGCAGTGCAAGCCGTGAAACCAGAGCCGGCTCTGGTTTCAGTCTAGGGCTGATCTTGAGGAATGAATTTACAGAAATATTGGGACTTGATCTTTCGCTTTTTGAAGGATTCATTCATGGGTATGAAGAATCTAAAGTATTACTACTTAATAGCAAGATAACCAACCGTAAAATTGACGTAGCAAGTAACAATAGCTAGAATTGAACCATGTAACAAACGCCACGCAACATGTGTAACTGAATGGTTAAGGGAGGCGCACATGCTTTCACCAGATGAAATCAGAATCGCTGAAGAGGCGGCCAAAGATGTTATAATTCAGTCCTTTGGAAGCATTGATTCCCTTGAACTCCCAATAGACCTAAACGTTATTCTTGAGGCCAATGCGCTGATTCTAAAAAAGGGCATGTTTGCAGAGTCCAACGTGTCTGGAGCTTTTGACCGAAGAAGTTCTACTATTTATATCGCTATGGATGAGCCTCCTGAAAGGCAGGCTTTTACGGTAGCTCACGAAATAGGCCACTTCAAGCTTCATGCCAATATGGATACCGAACTGCTTTATAGACAAACTATGCAATTCGCAACCGCCGAGATTGAAAAACAGGAACAAATTGCAAACTGGTTTGCAGCAGCGCTTCTAATGCCAGCAGACGCAGTCATGCGCTTATGGAAAACAACAAAAGACGTTGATGAGTTATCTCGTATCTTTGGCGTTTCTAAATCGGCAATGTATTTTAGACTGATCAACTTAAAACTTCTTTAAATTATGAAAATCGAAGAAGACTCACATAATATTACGATATCAAACCCGCCGCTCCCAATAGAGTTAGGTGGCTTTGAAAGAGATTTTTTTGAGCCATATATACAAAGAAAACCAATAAAACACCACGAAAGACTTCTTCAGGCAGAGCTTGCCGACGTAAAACAACAGATACGTATGCGGTGGGTGCTGGCCTTCTTTTTTGGAGCATTGCTAATTGCCCAACACGCAGGGTTGTTCCTTATCTTAAAGTGGACGCTTGAAAAAGGAATATTACCGCAATTACAGACAGTTTTTGCAATACTCATACCTGCTACATTAGCTCAAACCTATGGGATAGCTAGTTTAATAGTCGATAGAATGTTCAAGTCAATCGACTATACGGACAAGCAAGACCGCTTTAATGATCACGACGACAAATAGCAATTTGTGTGATATCATAAGTCTATGCATGAACGCTCAAGCAAGAAGAAGCGGCCAACGGATTTAAACCGTCTTGCCGCTGAGATCGTCAATGAAGCAACTGAAGAAGAGAAACCTACTCCTGAACCAGAACAGGAGAAGAACGCCGCCGCCGTCGAACTCGGACGCATGGGCGGGTTAAAGGGCGGCGTAGCTCGTGCCGCAAAGCTCACCCCTGAAGAGCGCCGAGAGATCGCTAAGAAAGCTGCTGCTGCCAGGTGGAACAAAAATAACCATTAATATATTTAGAATATATCAGCTTATTACTTGATATTATTAATCCTTTATGTCATATTAAGCAAGACGACCATTGCATAAAGGAGATGCTATGAAAGAGGTAGTCGCTGACCGCTCCAGGGAATATATAGTAGTACAACCTGGAGTAGATAGGCTATAGGCTGGATATTGTTCTGGGGCTTTAAGACCCTGAAAAGGAGATTGGTCTTCGCCTATAGC
>DASXVE010000031.1 GCA_036504445.1 Candidatus Aquicultor sp. | reverse complement strand
GTATTATTACTCAGTAGATACAGCGGCTAATACCGAGGCCAATAAGAATTTGGCGATTAAAGTCGATACGGCAGCACCGGCAACCTTTACGCTCTCAAGTCCGGCGGACAACTCCTGGACAACGAATCAGAAACCAACGCTTATCTGGACTGCGGCAACCGACACATCGAGCGGCATCGCGAACTACGTCATCAAGATAGATGGAGCTAACGATCAGACAGTTTCAGGCGCAACGCTTTCAACGGTAACAGCCACAACGCTTACAGAAGCGAGTCATACCTGGCAGATTATTGCGATAGATAATGCCGGCAACCAGACTTCGTCGCTTACACGAACGGTCAAGGTTGACCTCGCAAATCCAATAGCAACGATTAGCGCACCGGCAAACAATGCCACGGTTAACGGTCTGGTTACTATTACCGGCACGGCATCGGATACCAACTTTGCAAACTACAAACTCGAATACGGTGCCGGCGCATCGCCTTCGTCATGGACGACGATAACCAACCCGACGACGCCGGTAACCAACGGCACGCTCGGTGCTTGGGACACAATAGGGCTTAACGGTGATTACACGATCAGGCTTACAGTGAACGATAATGCCGTTAAGTCAACGACAGCGACAATTCTGGTGCACTTAGACAATGGTGTACCTGCAACGACAATAACTACATCACCGGCGGCAGCTGACGGTGCGAATGGCTGGTTCAAATCGGCAACGACAATAACGCTTACCTCGTCTAAACCCGGCACGACCTATTACCAATGGGATAGTACCGGCGGCGCGTGGACGACATATACCATCCCGTTTGCGGCACAACAAGGAAACCATACGCTCTACTTCTATTCGAAAGATGCTTTGAATAATGCTGAAACAGCGAAAAACCAAGCGGTAAAAGTCGATACGGTAGCGCCAGGGGCCACGACGCTTTCAACTCCGGCAGATAATTCCTGGACGATGAACCAGAAACCAACGCTTATCTGGACTGCGGCAACCGACACATCAAGCGGCATCGCGAACTACGTCATCAAGATAGATGGAGCTAACGATCAGACAGTTTCAGGCGCAACGCTTTCAACGGTAACAGCGACCAGCTTGGCAGATGGCAGTCATACCTGGCAGGTTGTCGCAGTAGATAACGCGGGCAACCAGACCGCCTCGGCTACGAGGACAATAAGAGTCGATCGCACGAGTCCAACGGCAATGATTACAGCACCGGCCAACGACGCGATTGTTAGCGGCTTGATAACCATTACCGGCACGGCATCGGATACCAACTTTGCAAACTACAAACTCGAATACGGTGCCGGCGCATCGCCTTCGTCATGGACGACGATAACCAACCCGACGACGCCGGTAACCAACGGCACGTTGGGTACATTAGATACAAACGTGCTTGGCTCAGGCGACTTTACTATTCGCCTTACGTCAACCGACAGCGCGGCCAACACCGCGACAATGTCAATCCTTATTCATATCGATACGGTGCCGCCGACAACGACACTTTCAACCAGCCCAATAACACCAGACGGCACCAACGGTTGGTTTAAATCGGCAACGACGATTACGCTTACCTCGTCCGAGCCGGGCACGACCTATTACCAATGGGATGGAACCGGCGGCGCATGGACGACCTACACGGGTGCCCTTGCCGCACAACAAGGAAACCATACACTGTATTATTACTCAGTAGATACAGCGGCTAATACCGAGGCCAATAAGAATTTGGCGATTAAAGTCGATACGG
>DASXVE010000030.1 GCA_036504445.1 Candidatus Aquicultor sp. | reverse complement strand
CAGGCGTACATCGGTGTACTCATCGATGACCTGGTTACAAAAGGCGTAGATGAGCCGTACCGGATGTTTACGTCGCGTGCCGAGTATCGCCTGATTTTGCGCTCGGACAACGCCGATTTACGTCTTTCTAGGTTTGGGTATGAGCTTGGGCTTATCGCTGACGGCAGGTACGCACGGGTAAACGCAAAATCGGCATTCATTGAGGAGACGGTTGCTCTGCTCGGTTCGACATATCTGCCACCAACCGATACTATAAACGATATACTGGTCTCAATGGGAACGACTCCCGTGAATGGGCAGGTGTCGTTGCTTGAGCTATTGCGCCGCCCTGAAGTCTCGGTCGGCCAGCTCACACAGTTTGCGCCGATGCTTGCGACCGCCCACCCCGTGTTGCGGGAGCAGCTCGAGATCGAAGTTAAATACGAGGGATATATTAAGCGGCAGCAATCGCATATACGCCAGTTTAAACGCCTTGAGGCAAAAAAGATCCCCGCTGATATCGAGTATGCCGAACAGCACGGTCTCTCGTACCATGCGCGTGAGAAACTAGCGCAGGTGCGCCCTAACTCTATCGGGCAGGCATCGCGGATCCCCGGCGTCTCTCCCGCTGATATAAACGCGCTGCTTATCTGTCTTGAGCAGTACTCGCGGGAGAACAACGCAGCCGATGTGCGGGAAAGTGATGCAATCGATGAATCCGACACCAGCCGAGCTCTTAGCTAAAGGTGCGAGTGAGCTTAATATAAAGCTTACCGACGCTCAAGTCACCGACTTTATGCGCTATCTTGTCGAGCTCCAAGAGTGGAACGACCGGTTCAACCTCACAACCATTACCGACCCGCATGATATTGTTACCAAGCATTTTCTCGATTCAATATCTCTTTTGAGTGTATGCAATATTCCGTATAGCGCAGCCGTGGTCGATATCGGTGCCGGTGCCGGTTTTCCCGGTATACCATTAAAAATCACCCGACCGGATATCGAGCTTACACTTCTTGAATCTTCAATAAAAAAAGCAGGTTTTCTGGAGCATATCACCGATATCCTTGAACTTAGCGAGGTTACGGTGGTTGCCCAACGTGCCGAAGATTTTGGTCGCATTCAAAAATATCGTGAATACTTCAATATGGCGCTCTCTCGGGCTGTCGCCGAGGTTGCGGTGCTCGCAGAGTACGCACTTCCCCTGGTAATAATAGGTGGGCGCTTTGTTTGCTATAAAGCAAAGGGCGTTGAAGAAGAGGTAAAAAAAGCGGAATTTGCCGTGCATATACTTGGCGGTTGCGTTGAAGAGATAGCTCAAGTTATGGTACCATTTCTTCAAGCAGAGCGGTATTTGGTATCGATCGCAAAGGAAAAATCGACGCCGCCCACCTATCCCCGAAAGGCCGGGATACCGACCAAACGACCGCTGCTAAAGTAGCACGACAAGCAGGAAAAAACGCAGCTTAGAAAAGGGTAACCATGGCATTAGGGCTATTTTCTCGTCGACTACAACAACTTGAGGAAGAAATTAGAGCCGAAAAACCCATAGCGACCGACTACCCCTCGCACGATAGTTCCGGCGAGCGGAGCGGGCTTACCTACGCGGTGGTTAACCAGAAAGGCGGCGTTGGTAAAAGCACGACCGCCGTCAACTTAGGGTCGTATCTTGCGGATATGGGGCAGAAGGTGCTCCTTATTGATTTTGATCCTCAAGGCAATACCAGCAGCGGTCTGGGTGTTGATAAAGACTCATTACCTGCGTGTATGTATGATGTGATTGTTGATGAGAAACCGCTTTCGGCCATCATCATCCGCACTCAGATAAAGAATCTTTTCATCGCTCCGGCTACCGTACAGCTCGCGGGGGCTGAGATCGAGCTCGTGTCGGCACTCTCGAGAGAGCACCGGCTCAAGCGGTCGATTTCGCAGATTAAGTCGCATTATGATTACATTATTATCGACTGCCCGCCGTCGCTCGGGCTTCTCACGGTGAATGCGCTTACCGCGGTCGAAGAGCTTATTATTCCGGTGCAGTGTGAGTTTTATGCGCTTGAAGGCTTAAGCAAGCTACTTGAGAGTGTTCGTTTGGTTAAGAACAACCTCAACCCGGACTTGAAAATCGGCGGTGTGCTCATGACCATGCATGACATCCGCACGCGCCTATCACAACAGGTCATCGATGAAGTTAAGAAGTTTTTTCACGAACTAGTGTTCGATACCGTGATACCGCGGACGGTCCGTCTGAGCGAGGCACCGAGCTTCGGTGTCCCGATAAATCGCTATGATGCGCAGTCAAAAGGCGCACAAGCATATCAACAATTTGCAAGGGAAGTGATGGAGCGTGCAAAAAAGAGGACTGGGTAGAGGGCTCGAATCGCTGATACCAACCATAACGCACGAAGCAAGCGCCCCGCTGCTCCTCGACGACGAGCAAGCGGGCCGCCTTCAGGATATACCGATTACAAAAATCGTGCCCAACCCGAACCAGCCGCGCAAGACCTTCGACGAGGAGTCGTTTGATGAGCTTTTGTCTTCGGTTAAGGAGCACGGTTTAATCCAACCGGTTGTGGTTCGCCCGGTTGGGACGCTGTACGAACTTATTGTTGGTGAGCGTAGGTGGCGGGCAGCAAAAGCGGCCGGTCTCGAAACCGTACCGGCGCTTATACGGGAGACATCGGACATCGAAGCGATCGAGCTTGCGATAATCGAGAATGTCCAGCGGCAAGATCTCAACGCGCTCGAGGAAGCCGCCGCCTATTATCATCTGGTCGAAGACTTCGATTTTACACAAGAAGAAATCGCTCAGCGGGTGGGCAAAAAGCGCAGCACTGTTGCCAATATGATACGCCTCTTAAGGCTGCCGGATGCGGTTAAACAAATGATTGTTGAGGGTACGTTGCAAGCAGGGCATGCGCGAACCGTCCTGTCGCTTTCGACCGAAGAACTACAAATCAAGCTTGCAGAGCGCGTGGTCGCCGGGGGTTTAACGGTGCGGCAAACCGAAGCGCTGGCAAAGTTGTGGCAAAATCCCGAGAAGGAACGCAAAGCAACACCGACCCCTATGCACTATCGCATCAAAGCAAGAGATCTATCGAAGCAACTCTCCGCCAAGGTTAAAGTGAAACTGCAAGGCGAGAAGGGGCGCGTGGAGATCCACTTTAAGTCGGAAGTTGATCTGCAACGTATCCTGGGAATATTAGAATCCGAGAAGTAGCGCGGCATGTTTCTCGATGCCCAGTATTTGTAAATATTGCATCCTGGGTTAAGATAGAGATGAGGACATGCTCAGTTTGTGGAGGGAAGCAAATGGAAGATAAACGTTTTGGCGCTGCTGAATTTAGTTTAGGCTTACTCCTGGGCTTGGCGGCGGGCGCTATAATAGGGCTCTTATTAACACCCCTTACAGGTGCTCAGGTGAGAGGCCAGATTGCACATAGAGCGACAGGTATTCGAGCGACAGTTATCGAGCTAATCGATCAAGCCCGGGCCTGCATCGATCAAGCGGCCATCCAAGTAGAAAAAGTCGTAGGTTTGCAAGAGCGCAATTTACGCAAGCAACTCGATGAGATTAAATCCCAGCTCGAGGAGTACCACTTAAGCGAAGCATAGAAGTGCTTCTCGAGAAGGTCCACTATAGTTCTATACTATAATCAATGCTGCACATCATGGCCAACCGGCGCTTATGCGGCCCCGGGTAGTGAGGTAATCGTAGCAGTACCCGGAATGATAACCATTGGAAATATGAGCACTACAGATGAGGAATTGTTGTGAGTAAGAAAGTCGCGGTTTTAATGGGTGGGCGCTCGGCGGAGCGCGAGATCTCGCTCTTAACAGGCGAACAAATCTATAACGCCCTTATATTAAAGGGGTACGATACGGTAAAAGTTGAGCTCAATGAGCGTGTCGGGCAGACGCTACTTGCGTTGAAGCCCGCCGTCGTTTTTATAGCGCTGCACGGGCGCTTTGGCGAAGACGGCACAGTTCAAGGCATGCTTGAAATTCTCGACTTGCCATATACGGGCTCGGGCGTTTTGGCAAGCGCAATCGGCATCAATAAAGCGATATCCAAGCGCATTTTCGAATCCGCAGGTATTACGACGCCCCGCTTTTCCGTAATCTCGAAGCAAGCATATTCTTTAAGCACGGATATGCTAACCGAAGCTATGCGCGAAGTCGGCCTTCCGGTTGTCGTTAAACCCGTGTGTGAGGGCTCAACTATCGGTATGAGTATTGTCGACAACGAGGGCGAGCTTGCCGGGGCGATTGAAACTGCGTTTCTATATGATGATGAAGTCGTGTTGGAGCAATTCGTTACGGGGACCGAGATTACCGTCGGTATTCTAGGGAACGAGCCACAGGCGCTCCCGACGCTGGAAGTTGAGACGACAACCGGTTTTTATGACTATAAAACAAAATATACCGCCGGCTTAAGCAAACACATTATCCCGGCGCGTATCCCTGAAGAGCAGCAACAACAAGCGCAAGAAATGGCTATTAAAGCTCATAACGCGATCGGGTGCCGTGGGTTTTCCCGGGTTGATATCATTGTCGGCGGGGACGGGACGCCATACGTACTCGAGATAAACACAATCCCCGGCATGACGAACCTGAGCCTCTTTCCTGATGCGGCGCGTGCCGGCGGTTATGAATTCCCCGAGCTGGTCTCATATATCGTTGAGCTCGCGCTTGATGGCCGAGCCTAGACCGTCACAGCAGAAGTCTACTCTTGCTCCTGCGGCGCTTCTTGTGCGTGCTTAATGTGGTTCCACACATACACAGCAACTAAAACGGCAAACACGGCAACGATCGCATAATCAAAGCCGTGGAAGACATTTCGAATCCGTTCCCAGTTCTGTCCCATCTTGACACCGACATATGTCAGCATGAGAGTCCAAGGGATGATGCCGATGACGGAGTACGCGAGAAACTTACTAAAACCCATTCTCGATATACCGGCCGGTAGCGAGATAAACGTGCGAACAACCGGCATCATTCTCGTAAAGAGAACAGTGGCTTCGCCGTAGCGATCAAACCAGCCGTCTGCTTTTTTAATATCTTTGGTGGCTATAAGCACATATTTACCGTACTTCTCGAGCAGCCTTCTACCACCGCTTTTGCCAATAAAGTAAGTGATAGTCGAGCCGCATGTTTGCCCTAAGACGCCTATGGCTACCACAGGCCAAAACGACAGCACCCCCTGCGATGACGCAAAACCACTGAACGGCATCACTACCTCGGACGGGATGGGGATACAAGCGCTTTCCAAAAACATCGCTATAAAAACCGCAGGATACCCGAATTCTTTAATGACAAACACGACGGTGTTGGCTATTAGGTCTAGTAGTGACATGATTTCCCTTTCACACGGCAAAAGTCTTCATGAAAACGTGAGCGGCACCCGGCACACTCAACAATAAATTACACCGAGACTACACAACCAATATACAGTACCATATGTGCGCGTAATTTTTAAGGCAACCCGGTTAGAAGCGACCGACGCTGTTTCTGGTCTTGGTAACATCGATGATGATCATTGCCGGCAGGATTGCGGCGAGAACGACGAGCCATTCATTGACGCCGAGCGGCCGGGTGTTGAAGAGTGATTGAAGAAACGGCACATAGATGATGACGAGTTGTAGTGCGAACGACCCCGCAATCGCAATGAGCAGGTAGCGATTGAGAAATACCTCTCTTGAGAACAGTGTCGTCGCCGCCGTGCGGTAGTTTAGTGAATGCAAAAGCTGAATTGCTACCATGGTTGTAAACGCCACGGTTTGGGCGGTGGAAAGCGAGCTGGTTTGCACTATCCCTCCACCCGAAAAAAGCGGCGTGCCTTCAACAATGAGCGCTCCGACAAATGCGCCAAGGATGCCGATTGTCAGTACAAAGCCTTGCCAAATGACTCGAACCAAGCGCGGTCTAGAGAGAATGCCTTCGCCAATCCGGCGTGGCTGGCGCCTCATGAGGTCGCCGGCGGGCGGTTCAACCCCAAGCGCGAGCGCCGGGAAGCCATCGGTAATGAGGTTGGTTAAGAGGATTTGCACCGGCAACAGCGGCACCGGTAATCCGATCATTAACGCGATAAAGACCGTGAACACTTCACTCGCATTGCAGGAGAGGAGAAACAATATGAACTTCTTCAGGTTATCATAGGTGAGACGTCCTTGCCGCACAGCAGCCACGATGGTTGCGAAGTTGTCATCGGCGAGAATGACATCGGACGCCTCTTTTGTGACATCGGTTCCAACTTTACCCATCGCAATTCCAACGTCGGCCTTTTTGACGGCAGGCGCGTCATTAACGCCGTCACCGGTCATAGCAACGATGTCTCCTCGCTGCTTAAACGCCTGCACAATTTTTACCTTATCCTCCGGATTAACGCGCGATAGCACGGCGATATTTTCGATAGTTGCGGCAAGTGCACTTACGTCCATTGCGCCAAGCTCAGCGCCGGTAAGCACATACTTGTTGTCCAGAAGACCAATTCGTTCAGCGATCGCCCTTGCGGTAAGCTTATGGTCGCCGGTGACCATCACGACGTGCATACCAGCGGTTTGTGTGGTTTTAATAGCCGTGGCAACTTCCGGTCGCGGAGGGTCGGCCATGCTGATCAGCCCCGCAAAAACGAGATCACGCTCAACCTTATCTGTAGCCTCAATTGCCGCCCGAGGCTTCGCATCTATTGTTTTATAGGCAAGCGCCAAATTGCGATACCCTTCGGATGAGAGCGTGCTAGTGGTCTCAATAATGTGCGACCGCGCTTTCGCTGAAAGCTGTTGCACATGCCCGTTGACGAGCTGGTATTCGCATCGCGAAAGTACAACCTCCGGGGCGCCTTTTGTAAGCACCAGGAAGCCGTTAGTATCCCGGTTTATCGTTGTCATCCGTTTTCTCTCCGAGTCGAACGGAATCTCGCCTACACGTGGATGCTCGATTTCGAGGAGTTCTTTTCTCTGCCCTAAGGCATCCGCAAACGATATAAGCGCGGTTTCTGTCGGGTCACCGGTAAGCTTCCCATCGCCGATTCTGTGCGCATCATTACAGAGCGTAGCAATTGTCAGCAACTTAGTGATATCATCAGCAGATGTCGCGGCCTCGCCGGTAATATGTCCGTCTGCGAGAGAGGACATGTGCCCGCCTACATAAATACGCTCGACCGTCATCCGGTTTTGGGTTAACGTGCCTGTTTTATCTGTGCAGATAACCGTGGTTGCGCCGAGTGTTTCTACTGCGCTGAGGCGGCGCACGATTGCATTGTGTTGCGCCATAGCCTGAACACTCAGCGCTAACGTCACGGTGACAATTGCAGGAAGTCCTTCAGGGATTGCGGCAACAGCCAAGCTCACAGAAGCCAGAAACATAAAAACCGGACTAAATCCCCGGAGAAGGCCGGTCACAAAAACAATAGCGGCAACAGCGATAACGATGACCGCAATTCCCCGTCCAACCGAGTTAAGCTCGGTTTGCAAGGGGGTCCTCTCCGCCCCTCCCTGGATAAGCTCGGCTATCCTGCCCATTTCAGTCGCTAATCCGGTTGCAACAACTACCGCCCGGCCATGCCCGGCGGAAACGATTGTTCCTAAATACACCATATTGTCGCGATCGCCAATCGGAATATTTGGGTCACTGATGGTTGTTGCGGTCTTTGCCGCCGTTTCCGATTCACCCGTAAGCGCCGCCTCACCGACCAAGAGCGCGCCCGCAGATACCAGTCTCGCATCCGCCGGTACGATGTCACCGCCTTCTATGAGGATGATATCACCGGGCACAAGGTCGCGAGCCGGTAGCCGTTCCTCGACGCCGCCACGCACAACCCTTGCTTGCGGTGCCGTGAGTTTTTTGAGCGCATCCAGTGCCTGTTCGGCACGATATTCCTGCGTAAATCCAAGGACGGCGTTAAGGAGCAGTATCGCCACAATGGCCAGCGTATCTGTAAGTTCGCGCAGTAATAAACCGGATACCAATGCCGCCGCCACAAGCACCCATATAATGAAATCGTTAAATTGGCTTAAAAACAGGGCGAGCGCCGTCGGCCGCGCTTTCTCCGGCAACGCATTCGGTCCGCATGCTTCCAGCCGCCACGCTTCATCTTCCGGGAGACCGCTTGTGATATCCGTTCTAAGCTCAGCAATAATCTCGTCCACGGCTTTGGTGTGCCATGCCGGTTGCGCCATTGTTTCCCCTTGTACGCTAGCAGCGCTTGCCGGAATATCATGAAGATAACCCCGGCCATTACAGGCTATTTTGTGTGTGCCCAAAGCCGCAGCAGCTCTATCTTGCCGACCAAAAACAAATATGAAGCCCTAATCCTTTAAAACTTGTTTAGATTGTGAAATTTTGTGGAACGAAATATGCGGGGTTGAATCGTGTCCCGTACTCTTTATAGTCCGCTTACTACACTAACTTAGCTGTCCGTTTGGCTTGGCGCTCAAAAGCTACTTAAGAAGGAATATAGTGTTTGCGGTTAAATTCTGTAACAATTGACACGCAGCTGGTTGTTGTGTGCTATACTGTATCCTAGGTAAGACCTTGGGCTACAATAAGGCGCATTGTTGCGTTCTCCTTGTAGCAGGAAACCCCACTTAAACAACAATTAGATAGCAATGTTGAAGCAAGCGCACAAAACAGTTTCGGTTGCTTAAGTAGCCTATTGCCCGCTATTTAAGCGAAATTTAGAAGGAGGTTTATTAATGCCTGGAAAAATTACTCTGAGCGTCATTAAGGCTGATGTCGGCGGTTACGTTGGGCACAGTGACGTTCACCCGGCGCTTCTTAAGAGGGCCGAGGAAAGGCTCGAAGCAGCTAAAAAAGAGGGCCTTATCATCGATTACTCGCGCCAGAAGGTTGGCGATGACATCGCCCTTATCATGACGCACAAGCACGGCATGGACAATGTTGACGTCCACAAATTCGCATGGGAAACATTTGAGGCATGCACTGAGGTAGCAAAAGAACTGGGCCAGTATGGTGCAGGTCAAGACCTTTTAGCGGATGCGTTTTCCGGCAATGTCAAGGGTATGGGTCCTGGTTGTGCCGAGATGGAGTTTGAAGAGAGAAAGAGTGAACCGGTTCTTGTATTCTTAGCCGACAAAACCGAGCCAGGTGCATGGAACTTCCCAATTTATAAGGTATTCGCCGATCCGTTTAACACAATCGGCCTCGTTATCGACCCGAATATGCACGACGGATTTGTTTTTGAAGTGCACGACCTCGTCGAGGAAACACGCATCTTCTTCAAGCTTCCAGAAGAGCTTTACGAGATGCTGGTATTTATCGGCGCTCCGAGCCGCTATGTAGTTAAGAACGTCTTCCGTAAGACGGATATGGAGCCCGCAGCGGCGACATCGACCCAGAAACTTTACAAGCTTGCCGGCCGTTACGTTGGTAAAGATGATCCGGTCATGATCATTCGCTGCCAGAGCGGTCTGCCGGCCGTAGGCGAGGCGCTCGAGCCGTTCTCCTTCCCGCATGCGGTTGCCGGTTGGATGAGGGGAAGCCATCACGGCCCACTCATGCCGGTATCGGTAACGCAAGATACACCAACCCGCTTTGACGGCCCACCGCGCGTTGTCGGTCTTGGCTTCCAGATTGCAAAAGGCAAGCTCGTAGGGCCACGCGACATGCTCGGCGACGTCTCTTACGATAACGCCCGCAGGCTTGCACTTAATGTGGCCGATTACTTTCGCACACACGGTCCGTTTGAGCCGCATCGCCTGCCGCTCGATGAGATGGAATACACCACTATGCCGCAGGTTATGGAAAAACTCGCATCACGTTTTGAGAAAACGACCGAAGCAGAAGTGGTCGAGTAAGAAACGCGTTTTGAAAAATAGTAAGCGACGGAACGCAAGTTCCGTCGCTTTTTTTATGCGCCCCTCAGAACTCTGCCATGAGCAATTCCACTACTTGTAAAAAAGAGACTGTAGGGCGAGCATGATTTATAGTACAATAGATGCTGATTTGCTTTGGGTACAGATAATAATGTTTGCATCCTAGTAAAATAAGAAGTTTGCCAAATTTATTGGGGGTGATATGGGAATGAGAAAACCGATTCAGCTTGCCACCAGCGCAATAGTTCTCTCGCTCATCGGGATATTCGCAATAGCTATCCTGCGCTCACCGGAATTTTGGGAGTGGTTTCGAGATGCCGATGCATTAAATCTTCTTATTGGCGGTATCTTTCTGCTCATACCAATAGTTGCAGCAATGGTAAGCTATTACGAATACCACGGGATCGGGTGTCAGGATGGCATTATGCGGCGCGGTCCGCATGAAAACGTCATCGCAATTACCTTTGATGACGGACCGAACCCCATATATACGCCGAAGATTTTGGATGTCTTAAAAGAAAAAGGCGTCAAGGCCACATTTTTTGTAGTCGGATGCCACGTTAAGAAGTACCCTGAGGTCGCCAAACGTATTGTCGATGAAGGGCACGACATCGGCAATCATACATACACCCATAAAGACATGGTGCCTTCAACGCGCCGCATGGTGCTCGCACAAACACGGAAGACAAATCATATTATCGAGCAGGTAACGGGCGCTAATACCAAACTGTTCCGTCCGCCGCGGGGGATTTATAGTACCGCAGTTCGCAAGGTAATTGTCGACGAGGAAGGCTACAACCTGATTCTGTGGACAGTAAGCAGTGTTGATTGGCGAGGCTTGAGTCCACAGCGGATTCTGCGACGAATCACCCGTTTTGCGCGGCCCGGCGCTATTTTGCTCTTTCACGATAGCGGTGCGCTTGTTCGTCGCGAAGGGGCCAGCCGTGAGAATACGGTTGAATCTCTTGGCCTAGTAATCGATCATTTGCATGCAAGAGGATTTGAGATTATCCCGATCTCTGAAATGTTACGCCGTCTCGAAGAGCAAGAGATGGAGACAAGCGGAATTCTTACGCAAGCGTAACAGTAGAATAGCAATTTATGGCCCGAAACGTTTCGGGCCTTTTTCTTTATATGTACCAGTGTGTTATTAGTAATACCGGTAGATATATATAAACCATTGTAAATCTAACGTTGACACCAGAATAACTTTAAAACCATGAAAATCGTTATCGCTCCAGATAAGTTTAAAGGGACACTCGACGCAACATCGGTTGCGCATGCTCTTGCGGCCGGCATAGCAAGCGTCATACCGCACGCCGACATCCTCACTGCCCCGATGGCCGATGGTGGCGAGGGCACCGTTGATGCGCTGCTTGCCGTGGTTGGTGGCGTGCGCCACAATGTGGTTGTAACCGGTCCGTTAGGTGAGCCCGTTAAAGCCGGCTTTGCCGTGTTGTCCGATTCCAGTGCGGCAATCGAGATGGCGCAAGCATCCGGGCTTGTCCTCGTGCCGCCGGATAAACGCGATCCCCTCATAACTACCACCTACGGAACCGGCGAACTTATCGATATGGCACTTGATACGGGCACGAAGCGTATCGTTATCGGTATCGGGGGAAGCGCAACTGTGGATGCCGGTGTGGGGTGCGCCCAAGCGCTCGGCGTCAAACTGTTAAAGGCGGACGGAAGCCCGATCGGCTTCGGCGGCGGCGAACTCATAAAAATCAGCGCTATCGATGTAAGTGCTCTCGACCCACGGGTGTGGGGCACCGAGTTTCTCGTGGCGGTTGATGTTGACAATCCGCTGTACGGCCCGCTCGGTGCCGCGCACGCGTTTGCGCCCCAGAAGGGAG
Organism: Candidatus Aquicultor sp.; assembly: GCA_036504445.1. Classification (NCBI taxonomy): domain Bacteria; kingdom Bacillati; phylum Actinomycetota; class Candidatus Aquicultoria; order Candidatus Aquicultorales; family Candidatus Aquicultoraceae; genus Candidatus Aquicultor; species Candidatus Aquicultor sp. Next base: position 109,888 of record DASXVE010000030.1, on the reverse strand, counting down.
CAGATGCCCAAACCGTCTTTGCGCTCGAGCAGGGGGCAATTCACTTTGCGCATATAGTAAAGCGCGATCTTGATATCGACGTTTCTGAGCTACCTGGTGGAGGAGCCGCCGGCGGTCTCGGCGCCAGCTTGGTTGCATTGCTCGGCGCACGCCTGGTGCCGGGCGCGCAACTCATCGGCGAGTCGCTGAAATTGACGGAGAAAGTCGAGGAAGCTGCACTTGTTATAACCGGAGAAGGTCAGCTCGACGGGCAAAGCGCACACGGCAAAGCGCCGGCCTATGTGGTGCAGCTCGCCCGGGAAGCAGGGGTGCCGGTCGCCGTTGTTGTGGGAAGACTTGGGTCGGGCTACGAGGTGTTCCAACGAAACGGCCCGGTTAGAATCGTTGCCCTAGCAGATATCGCTCCTTCGCTTGACGCCGCCATGCACGACCCGGCACGCTATCTCGAGCAAGCCGGCAAAGAACTCGCGGCAGCGCTGCTCGCCTAAACTAGCATCTATCCCTTTACTGAAGATATCACTTATGGAAACTTACCCCAGGAAGTTGTACACTATTACTGAACAAGCTGTTAACAAATCATGAACACAACGGATCTGGTGAGGGAATGCTTGAACTACTGTTTCGGTCACGGGTTACCGCAAAACTGGTTACCTACTTCGTTAGCCAACCTTCAGTGGAAGTATATCTGAGGGAGGTAAGTCGCGCTATTGATGAGCCGGCAAGCGCGGTTCAGCGAGAATTGGGGCGGCTCGAGGCGTTTGGCTTAATTCGCTCCCGTCGTCACGGCAACCACAAGTACTTTACCCTCGAACAGCAATTTCCCATACTGCCTGAACTGCGGCGCCTCTACACCAAGACCGATGGGGCGGCCGAGTTTTTACGCGAGCGCCTGGAGGCACTCGATGGCGTACAACTTGCATTTATCTACGGTGAGTTTGCTGGCCCGGAACACGACAGGGCCGAAAGCATCGATACCGTAATCATTGGAACGGTAGCCCGCCACGAGATTGACATGATTGTGCCTGATGTTGAGACAACACTCGGGAGAAAACTCCAATACATCCAGTACTCCCCGGAAGAGTTCCGGCACCTTATCGAAGAAAATGACGCGTCACTTGCGGCGGCGCTAAATGGTGAGAAGATCGTTTTGATAGCAAATCTAGCGGAAAAACGATAAGCGCTCGTTAACCCCTAATGGGATTTCCGGCCGATGAGAAAGTCTATCGCCTCAGCCCAACCTAACCCCATCGCCTCATGAGTGATAAAAACATTCGGATAATCCTTAATGCGCTCGAGTAGCTCAGGGTTGGCGATCACCGCATTGCGCACTAAAAACAGCACGCCGACTTCATTGGCGAGTTCGAGGTCGGCGATAGAATCCCCGATGGCCGCCGTGAGGTCCTTTGGAATATCGCGGGTTTCGCGGTCTTTGCGCACGGCCGATGACTTACTACTGGCCTTAGGCAACAGGTGGTACGCATGAACTTCCCGGATGTCTGCGGCCAGTGCAGAACTGCGCCGGTGGACCAGGCCGTTATCGATTACTTTTAGCTCGCCGTGCCCGTGGCCGGCAAGAAGAGCGTTCGCCGCACCGCAATCGATGCGCCCGCGAAGCAGGTGTGTGCACTCGCGTCCTTCCGACCAAGGTAGATGGTATTCAAGGCGGCCTTTGAAGGTTTCAAGTAAAAGCTTAGGCGCGCCACACCGGTCGATCTCATGCCAAACCGAGCTCTTGGTGATCGGAAAATCCCCTACATTTAAGAGCACGACTTCGCCGCGGCTGTAGACGATCTGGCAGCCAAGCTCGGCGATCCAATTGGTAAAGCCCAAAATTCGAGCATCGGAGAAAAGCTGGTGGCGGTTGCGCCCCGAGACGAGCACGACGTCGATACTGTTCAGATGACACTGCAGCACTGCTTGGGCGACGGAGCCGGTAAAGACACTTCGCTCATCCTTAAAGAGACAGCCACCCGGCCCGAGCAGCGTCCCGTCGACGTCGCTGTATATTACCCGAGTTTCCGGCGCCATAAAGTCAATAAGCTCTACCGGCCACGGCTCGATATAGTCAGCCATTGAAAGCTTCTCAAGTAAATTCAATCCCATATGCAGCGTTCCTTTAATTTACACCCCGCAATGTTAAAACCTACACTATATTGTAGTACCGCGGCGCCCGATTTAAAAGCCCGGATCGAATCGGTGTAAATCAAAAGATGTTTAACCAACCGCTGAATAACGCATATAGTTTTCGAATCTTCGGTCGATATAGACGGTAGGACAGCTGCGAAGGTAAGGGTGATAACCATGACAGAAAAAACCGTACTCCATCCCGATGTTCTCGAGCAGATCGATCGCATCGGCACCGCCGATATAATTGTCGGGATTCCAAGCCTTAGAAACGCCAGCACTATCGCCCACGTGGTTGAGCAGGCTTCACTCGGCATGACAACATACTTCCCCGAGCTAAAACCCGTGCTTATCAACTCGGATGGCGGCTCAGAAGACCGGACGCGCGATGTTGTTCTAGCAACCCCGGTGCCGAAAACCGTTGAGAAGATCGTGACACCGTACCGCGGTCCCGCGGGCAAAGGGAGTGCGTTTCAGACCATTTTCGAAATCGCCGATCGCTTAGCCGCACAAGTAATCGTCGTGGTAGATTCCGATCTTCGAAGCATCACGCCGGAGTGGATCAAACTGTTGGGTGACCCGATTTACCGGCACAACTATGGGTATGTCACACCATATTACCTGCGGTATAAATATGACGGGACGATCACCAACTCCATCGCCTATCCGCTGACCCAGTCGCTCTACGGCAAACAGGTCCGCCAGCCGATCGGCGGTGATTTCGGCGTTTGCCGGGCACTCGCCAAGCTTTACAGCCAGCAAGATATCTGGGAAGAGGAGAATGTGCACCAATTCGGCATCGATATCTGGATGACAACCATGGCGATTAACGAGGGATTTCGGATTTGCCAATCGGCCATGGGTGTAAAATTGCATGACGCCAAAGACCCGGGAGCCGATCTGGGTCCGATGTTTCGCCAGGTCGTCGGCACGATATTTTCATTGATGTGCCGCTATGAAGCAAAGTGGAAGGTAGTCGAGGGAAGCACCCCGGTTAATATCTACGGACGGACGGTCGAGGCGGCACCCGAGCACTTTGCGGTCGACATGTACCGTCTCATTAAAAAGTTTAAAGAGGGCTTTCATGCCAACGATACACTGCTAGCGAAAATCCTGGCACCGCAAACATTTGCCGAAGTCGAGGCGCTCAGCCGCCCTTCACAACATATATTTAGCTTTCCCACCGATCTCTGGGCTAAAGTCGTCTATGACACCGCGTGCGCGTACAACTTTAGCGCTTTTGATCGACGCGCAGTGATCGACGCGCTCATGCCGCTTTACTTTGGGCGCACCGCTTCGTTTGTCATGGAAACGGAGGTCATGAGCGACACCGAAGCGGAAGCCGGTGTTCTCGAAACGGCCTCGGTCTACGAGCGCCTTAAACCGTACCTTGTTGAACGCTGGGATCAACAGAGGACAATAATCGGCCGCCGCTCGTGCGCGTAACGCTCAGTAAGTGGCGCTATCAAAGAACAAGCCCCTGTCTTGTGCAGCGACTTAATGTAAAATTCATTTGTGCGTAACCTAATCGTAACAAATCAGGACTACTGTTAATCATAAGCCCCTTGGATACGGAAGGTGGAAGCACAATTAAAGTCGGCATTATAACTTTTGATTCTGCTTTTGCGCACGATATGCGGCAAGCACTTGTGCAGCATGGAATTTCAGTAATTGATAATAATGGTGCGAGCGAGACGGCAGATCTAATCTTGCTAGACTGCCGCGCCTCAAACGAGCTGCCTGCTCAATACCGGCGCTTACGGGAAGAGCATGTAATTATCCCGATCGTGCAATCGGGCTCCGAGCTTGCAATCAATGAGTTTGTCGATGTTGCGGATATCATCTTTTACCCATGCACCACAGAAGAGCTAATAGCGCGCATACGGCTTACTGCGTCTCGCAACCAGATCGTTTACGATGACGACGTCCTAGATCTCGGCGGGTTTCACATCAACTTCAGCAACTATGAGGTAAGCATTGACGGAAAGCCGCTCGATTTAACATTTAAAGAATACGAACTGCTACGCCATCTAGCCATGTCACCAGGGCGTGTATTCTCGAGAAGCCAATTGCTGAAAAGCATATGGGGCTACGACTACATTGAGGGCGCCCGTACCGTTGATGTACATATCAGGCGTTTGCGCTCAAAGCTTGGATCAAAATATGCTGCGCTAATCGAGACAGTACGCCATGTTGGTTATCGCTTCAAACGGATGTAATTTCATTTTGTTTCACGGAACCATGCCTACGCGGTTATGCCTATCGCGCGTTCTTGGCGGCGAAGCAGCACGAGATCATCATCTATGAACGGGTTGTCACCGGACAGACCGAGCTGAGCGTATGCCTCAGGCGGTATGCCGATATCTGCAAGCCAGAGCGCCCCTACATACTCGGTCGCGGTATCGGTAAGCGTACCTTCTTTTGGCAACGCAAGAGCTATGGTCGCGCTTGCTTTGATGCACGCATCATGTACCTGCCCCGTTGTCGCATCTAGCCCCGATGGTACATCGAGTGATATAATCGGGCGCTTTGCACGGTTTGCTGTTGCAATTGCGCTCGCAAATTCAGAGGCGGGCGCACCTTTTGCGCTGTAGCCAAGGATCGCATCGATTATGAAATCGAACTTGCTGAGATACGCGAGGTTAAGGCGGTCTCCGCTCTCTATTGGTAAATCCATAGACTTAAGAATGTTGAGCTGGGTAAGCGCCGAACGCTTCAGTGAACCTTCATGTGCAACGAGCACAACTCGTATATTCGCGCCCCAATTATGCAGGTTACGAGCAGCTGCCAGCCCGCCACCGGCATTTTTGCCGTCACCGGCAAGTACTACAATATCCCTGCTCTCGACCGAACCGTCGGAGAGTATCCGGCAGACACGGGCAAGCGCCCTGCCGGCGTTTTCAACAATCTGCGTAATCTGGAACCCATAATTATAGATGGCCAGGCGTTCGATCTCTTCCATTTGATCCGCCGTGACTGAGATTAACTGTTTCATTTCGACCTCCCGTTGGTGCTTTACCGCTTCTATTACCGTCGTCCCAATGGCGGCATGACGTATACTGCAAGGAAGTATAGGACGGCGATAACAATTATAACGATTGCCGCATACTTGATTGCGGCGTAACCGACCAGGTTGTCCCCGCTGTCCGGAATATAATCATGTTCTTGCTCTTGTCTGTGAATTTCCTCGTCCGTCTGTTTAGGCCTCATAGAGCCCACCTCCGCGTTGTTGCACAGTTTGCTAGCGCCGGCCGATTATACCAGTCTCTTGAATTCATTCCCGCACGGGGGTTTTTTGTAACAGGCCGCACGCAAGGTGTGCGGGGGAGCGCCTATAAAAAAATATTGAAAAGCGACTGTGTTAAGGATATGCTCATTTCACGGTCACGCACGCTTTTACGTAACAAATATTCGCAGGCACAACCGACGTTATGGAGGCAGCCATGATAGACAAGAAGCCGGTTTTCACCTATCTCGCAATTACTTTTCTAATAACCTGGGGGATAGAAGCAGTTCTTATAACGAACGGCATCTCCTTTATCGGCTATCCGCCGCAGTATGCGCAGTTGGTGGTCGCCGGCGTCATGCTCATCCCGGCGCTCGCAGCTTTGATAACCGCTCGAGTCTACCGGGAAAAAGTCGTCCCCTACGGCTGGCACATCGGGCCGATCAAACCGTATATCTTTATTCTTATTGCCATGCCCCTCATCTACGCCGTTGTCTACGCGCTGACGGTTCTTCTCGGTGTGGGAACGTTTGATCTGGGACTTAAAACATTCATAAGCGATGTGCAGAAAACGGCGGGCGGCCAAAAACTGCCGCCGTTTAACCCGGCACAAGTGACGGCCGTGCTGCTGTTGATATCGGTCTTCGTGTCACCGTTTTTCAACAGCCTGGTTGCGCTCGGCGAGGAAATCGGCTGGCGAGGGTTTCTGCTGCCCCGGCTCATGCCGCTTGGCAAAGTTAAGGCATACTCGTTGATGGGCGTGATCTGGGGCCTGTGGCACGCGCCGCTCGTGATTATGGGGTTTGGTTATCCCGGTTATCCGGTGCTCGGCATATTTATGTTTATCATCTTTACCACGTTGATCGGAATAATAATCAACGAGCTCACGCTAAAATACAAAAGCGTTATTCTTGCGGGTTGGATTCACGGCACGTTTAACTCGCAAAGCTATGGGATCTGGCGGCTCATTGTAGTCAACACCCAGCCGCTTCTCGGCGGTATCGCCGGGCTCATCGGTTTTGTCATGCTCGGCGCTATCGCATACTTCATCATGCGCTTTAATGGGTACCGGGAGCCGACAGCCGTCACCGAACCGGCAAGTGCATAGACATTAAATGGTAGGGGCCTAAAAAAGCAGGGAAGAGTATGGATAATATCATCACGATCGCAAACTTAGTAAAGACGTATGGGGGCACGAAGGCCGTTGACGGCATCTCGCTCAGCGTCGCCCGCAGCGAGGTGTTCGGTATTCTGGGACCGAACGGCGCCGGTAAAACAACGACGCTAGAGATGGTCGAAGGTTTACGAAAACCCGACGATGGCACTATTACCATTGATAACGTGCCGGTATGGCCGAACCCTAAGAAAATCAAAAACCTTATCGGCGTGCAGCTCCAGACCACCGCACTGCTCGATCACCTTAGTGTGCGCGAACTCGTGCGGCTGTTCGGCTCGTTTTATGGGATTCGTATCTCAAACAAAGCAGCCGACGCGCTTCTCGACGAGGTGGCATTGACCGAGAAGGCAAAAGCGATGGTACATCAGCTTTCCGGCGGCCAACAGCAGCGGCTCTCTATTGCTCTTGCCCTGGTAAACGACCCCAAGGTTATCTTTTTAGACGAACCGACCACGGGCCTCGATCCGCAAGCCAGGCGTAAGCTCTGGTCGGCGGTCGAGCGAATCAACACAGAAGGAAAAACGGTGGTGTTGACCACGCACTATATGGAAGAGGCCGAGGTCTTATGCGGTCGCATCGCCATCATGGATAATGGCCGTATTATCGCGCTCGATACGCCCGACGGCCTCATCCGATCGCTCGGCGCCGATGCCAAGGTAACCTTTACCGCAAAGAGCGCGCTCGATGAGGGGCGCCTGGCACAGCTTCCCGAAGTTTCGGAAGTGGGCCGGGATGACGCCAGCTATATGTTCTATACGGGTGATATTCAAGCGAGCATCACCGGACTTTTGCGTTTCGTTGAGGCCGAGCGCGTGCGAGTTGAAAACCTCAACGTCACCGGGGCGAACCTCGAGGACGTATTTTTACACATGACCGGAAGGGGGCTGCGCGAGTAATGCGATTTGTCGCAATGACACTTGCCAGTATTAAAATGACGGTGCGGAATCGACAGGCATTATTTTTCCTGTTTTTATTCCCCATTCTCTTTATCCTATTGTTTGGGGTTATTTTTAGTAACGACCAGGGCAACGCAAGCATCTCAGTGGTTAGGCTGGACAACTCGTCTCTCGCCACATCAATAACGGACGGTCTTGGAAAGGTGGATAAGCTCAGTGTTACCCAGGAAAGCCGCTCCAAAGCAATCGACCGTCTTAAAAACGGCAAAGTAGACGCTGTTCTTGTGCTCAACAAAGGGTTCGCAAAAGGTTTTCCAGAGCGTCCCGCCCAGATAGAACTCTATTACGATCCATCATCGACGAAATCGCAAATGATGCGGGGAACGGTGAGCGCAGTGCTCTCCGGGATGGAGCGCGCGATGATTAAAACTCCACCGCTGATCGCAGTAATAAGTAAAAGCGTGCAATCCGATCAGCTTAACTATATCGATTTCTTGCTGCCCGGCGTGCTGGCAATGTCGCTGATGAACTCGGGGCTCTACGGTATCGCTACCGCGACCGTCTCGCGCCGTGAAAAGGGCGTTTTGCGCCGCATTAAACTTACGCCGATGCCGCTTAGAGAGTTCATCGGCGCCGGGATCATCAATCAGCTCATCGTATCGATACTGCAATCGGCACTGCTTATTGCAGTCGGATATTTTGTATTCGGCGTACACTTAACCGGCAGCCTGATAAGCCTCGCAGTCGTTGTTACCGTCGGCAGCCTGTGCTTTATCACCATCGGGTTTGTAATCGCAAGTTTTGCCAAGACCGCCGATTCCGCATCGACGCTCGGCAACATCATCGGCATGCCGATGATGTTCTTAGGCGGGGTGTTTTTCCCGGTCGATAACGCACCGGCGTGGATTCAGCCGCTTATCAAAGTAATTCCGCTAACATATTTAGCTAATTCGCTGCGCGATGTCATGGTTCGGGGGCAGGATCTTGCCACACAGCAAAGCAACCTCTTAATACTGCTTGCGGTCACTGCGGTGATGTTCGCGGTATCAATTGTCTTCTTCCGCTGGGAATCTGAGGCAAAATAGGTTCAATACGCTTGTAAGGCTGCCGGTTGCACGGCAGCCTTTTTTATTGCTACAGTAGTGTTACAAGCTAGCGCCAAAGAAGCTTAGTGGTCGCGCCCAGACCGCATTCTATATCAACAGCACGTTTTTATTATGGTTTCATTGGGTAATCGTAATCCAATTCTGTCATACCATCATATGTCGGATTTTTGACCCGGAGGTAACTATGAAGAAGATTGCATTGTTTATAACGATCATCGTGCTTGTCGTTCTCTCCAGCCAGATTGCGCTGGCTGCGGAATTTAAAGCGAATAATGCCGTAACGATTCCGAGTGGGCAGACGATTAATGACGACCTTTATGTCGGCGGCGGCACCGTCGTTATCGACGGCACTATAAACGGTGATCTGCTCATCGGCGGCGGCAACGTGACGGTCAACGGTCCGGTGCGCGACGACGTCATGATAGGCGGCGGCAATGTAACGATTAACGGTAATGTCGGACAAACTATCCGTGCGGGCAGTGGCACGCTGCTGATCAACGGTAGTACGGGGCAAGACCTGGTTGTGGCGGGCGGCACCATCGACGTGGCGTCAAAGGCCAAAATCGGGCGCGACTCGGTTATCTCCGGCGGAACGGTTCGCTTGGGTGCCGAGACCGTACGGAACCTGTCTGGTGCGGGCGGCGATTTTACCCTCGACAACCGCGTGGGGGGCAACGCCCAAATTCAAGTCAGCAACACCTTAACGCTTACGAAAAATGCCTTGATCAACGGCAATCTCACCTACTCCGCTCCAAAAACGGCAACGTTCGAATCCGGTTCCAAGGTGAACGGTAAAACTACATTTCACCGGGTGGAACAGCAGCAACGAGGTAGGTCGGCCGCTTCATACATAATTGGGTTTATCGTGTCATACCTGGCCGCCCTTCTTTTCGGTATCGTGCTGCTGGCGCTGTTCCCGGTCCGGGTCACCGAAATCGCAGATACCATTCGAACCAAGCCGTGGATCAGCCTGCTGATTGGTTTCGTGCTGCTGATTGTAGCGCCGATCGCGATTATCATTCTTCTCGTATTCGTCATCACTATACCAATTGCCCTGGTATTGGCGTTCCTTTATGCGCTTGGGCTATACACCGCAAAGATATTCGTGGGTTTGACCGCCGGTCGGTTCATTACCGAGTATTTCAAACTGGGCGGCGGCAATTATGTTGCGTTGCTCATCGGTCTTTTAATAGTCATGTTGCTCGGAGCGATCCCGTTTCTGGGCGCGCTACTCCGCTTCTTGTATATACTATTCGGTCTCGGGGCTGCCGCATATGCCATTTACCAGGCGCATACCGTGCGAAGGACGGAAGTTCCTGCGGCTCCCGCACCGCAGTAAGGCCGTGCTTAACAGTTGTATAATTTTATTAATGGGTAGCTTATAGCTGCTGTAGTTTGTACGGCGCTGGTCTATACTATGGTTGGCAGAAAACAACCAACCTTGCAGGCCGCACAACGGTCGCTTTCATGGTCGGCCTATCGCGCGAAGATTTTTCCGTCGCGTATCCGTCGGCATGGAGCCATACGCGCTCGACCATTCAGATCGATAGGTAAAAAGAGGGCATTGTAGCTGCGTACAATTTTCGCAAACCCCACTTCCGGGCAACATCTCCCGGGTCGATGTATGCCGCCCAGCGCACATGGGCGCGGTGACCTATACCGTTCGGGTCATCCTCACCGATGATGCAACCGCGAAACAGGCGGACATTGCCAAAGGCATCTTGAACAGCGTGCGTACGGCACACAAGACATATCATCGGGAAGTGTTATAAAAAGCAGGTCACTCGCTGTTGATTATTTAACCCTGTAATCTCAAGCCAATAATCTTAGCTACACCCTCTCTTTTTCCATAGGCCTTCTTATGTTCTATCATCTATGGCTTTCCCCTTGCGTAGACGCTTGGAACTCCATGTTAAATACGCATGGCGACTCAATAAACAAGTCATATTTTATTGAAAATCAGATTATACCCCTATACGTATATAAGCAGGAAATATGCTTGATGTGCTTTCAAACCGGTTGGATACAGCTCGATTTATTACCCTTATCCAGTTTATGTGCCTCTGTACGGGGGAAAACACAATCGCTGATATCGCCAAAAGGGGGTGAAACAATGGATGCGATACAAAGAAAGACGTTCCGCTTAAAGGAGGTGCGATACGTGAGGAAAATAGTGATACTAGTAATGGCTGCAGTAATCCTATTGTGCATGAGCGCTGTAGCATTCGCCCTACAAGACCCACCATCGCCGCCCGCTACAGTTTATAAGGGCAATATTGTCGCCAACACCTTTACACCGGTCGGCGCCAACGGGGCGGCCAAGGATTACAGATACTTCGAACTTGGCCAAGCCCAGGGAGCAGCTTTTCAAAGCTATGCAACGAGCACCCATGTCTACGGTACATGGAACAGCCCATTTACAGCTGGCGTCGACGGCTACAATTATAACGATGCGCAGGATTATGTGGGGGCCGGAGACCAAACCGATTTTGCGTCCGGCAATCCTCTATTCCAGGCAGGCCCGCACGGCGGATATCTGACCACGACGCACCGGTGCCGTGAGTGCCACGCAGTCCACCGCGCGTCCGGCAGATTCAAGCTTTTACGCTCTGATACCAGGTTTGAGGCGTGCGACTGGTGCCACAGCACCGGTGCCGGCTCAGGCCACAATATCGAAATGGACAATAACGATCTCTACACCACGGAGTACAATGTCGGCCATACCTTGGGCTACGGTATCGACAGCGGTAAGTGGAAAGCGCCCGATGATACCTACCCGGCATTTACCCCCAACTATTATCTCGGTGGTTTCTCCTGCTTCGACTGTCACAGCCCGCACGCCAACCCGCAGCGGATGCTTGGCTACAATAGTGCCGGTATAGCTGTTGGCTTATTGGGCACCGATGGTAAGCGGTACGGAATTGCCGACCCGGGTCACGATAGCATTACCGCCGTTGACTCAACACATATTGCCTCAAGGCCGGTATACCTCTCCGGCAGCTGGCTGCTCATTAAGGATCCGGACCAAGAAATCGCCAGCAGTACGGGCTTAAGCGTGAGCAGCGGTATTACAGGAGATCCTGCGGTAAGCTGGGCCATCAACGGCGAGATACCCGATGTTGTGACGGCGGGGCTTAATGAGTTCGATAGCGTTGATATGTATCCGGTTAACAAGATTGCCATCGATTGGAGCAATCCGGTCGGCGCCGCTTCCGGGGCAGTCGCGAGCACCGGTTTCACTACCCGAAACACGACGGATAGCTTCTGGAGTGTTACCGAGTTCTGCACCGATTGCCATGACGGTAATGCCGGCCTCAATAACGTTGCCGTTCCGATGTTTAGCGAAGATCGAGCGCTGCGTGGCCAGACAACCACAGGTAGCAGCAACGGCAGCGTCTGCACCGGCACCACTGCTAATTGGAAGGGCAGCTACGACATAGGCTATGCTCACGACGAGCAGTCGCGCAACACCTGCCAGCGCCAAATGCTGTTCAACCCGGAAGATAATCTTGATTACGGCCCGAATTGTCGAAACTGCCATAGGGGGTCAAGCGCCTGCGGGACGTGTCATAACGCGGGAGCGGTTGCTTATACCGATAACGCAGTGACTGCCTCTGACAATTCGCAGAATCTAACAACGTACATCGTCACGCGGACAAGCACCGGCGACTCGAATGCGTTTGCGGCCTCAAGCACCGCAAACATGAACGGTGTGACCGGCTTCTATAGGGTGTCGCGCACGGTTGCGTGGGATTCGGGCTGGAGGCTCTCGCCCAATGTCAACGCGCCGGTATATGACGCCCAGGGGTACATTACCCAGTATAGCTCCGGTGGTAATATAGCCGCTACGTGTTCTGATAATGGTTTTAGTTGGCCGCATAGAACGCTTGGGTGGAAGCTGCTCAAGGATGATCTTTTCGGCATCAACTTTGATGGCAGCCCGGTTTCCGCCGGCCAGGCACGAACTATAGGCGGTATGTCCTATACCGTCCATGATCTGGACAGTGTTTGTCTTGATTGCCATAATCCGAGGGTATGGCGGGCGACAAGCCCCAGCAACCATACCGATGCCACCGGCAGCACTGCCGATGATTATAACGATGAACTCCTGCTTCGCGGTTTACCGTAAAGCAGATACGAATAGTACTGTTGTGCGCAAAAGGCCTGCTTTAGCAGGCCTTTTGCTGAATCTATCCAAGCCGGTTAACTCAATTTGCACCTAGTTTAAGCGGTTATACTGTTCGATTACCGCGTTTTCTTCTTTGAGCCTCACCTCGTAGACTTTTCGTACGCTTTCATACGCGGCAATTTTCTTGTTGTAATCGGCCACTTTTTGATTATATGTTTTGATCAACTCGTTGTGGTTTTTAACTAAGCCATTATATGCTTGCGGGTTGCTTGTGATATCGCCCTCGATGTTGCCTCGCAGCTGGCTGAGCTGGATTTTAAGCTGGTCGAGCTCTGTTTTTGCCGTATTGATTTGCGCATACTGTGCATCGAGCTGGCTCTTTAGTTGAGCAAGCTCTGATTTTTTCGTGTTAATGCTGCCGAGAATGCCGTTTAGATATTTCGTTCGTGCCGAATCGATGGCGATAGAAAAATCGCCATCGATCGGGGTGCCGGTGTACTCACATCCGTAGATGTCGGAGTTATTGATCGCCTCATCGTTTCGTATGTCGGTGAGATAAATATACGTCGGCTTGAGTTCGTAGAACGTCGCCGCCTTCGTTTCGCCCCATGTCGGGTCGAACGGCACCCAGCCCAAGCCTTTGATGTATACCTCAGCCCAGGCATGACCCTTAGTCGAGTTGTTTTTCACCGTCGGGATGCCGCCAATGCAGCGTGCCGGAATTCCCTTGGCACGGCATAATGCGACGAACAGATCGGAATACTCTACGCACACACCCGTTTTTATGGTTAGCGCACGAGCAGCCCCGATTGCACGCAAATCGCCACTCTGCGCTTTTGCGTTATCGTAGGTGAGATCGGCCAACACAAAATCATAAATTTTCTTGATCGTATCTAGTTCAGTTGTACCCTGCAGCCGCTTAGCCGCTGCCTGGATAGACGGGCCGGTTACCTCGAGGTATTTTTCGTCCTTGAGGTACTTATTAAGGTTTCCAGGCGGTGTTGCATCCGGGTTTTTCTGTGCGGTTGCAAGGTCGTAGCGAAGTAGTTTAAGCTTGCTCGTAATCTGGATGGTAAAATCCTGTTTCGGGTTATCAACCACAAACTCTGCATAGCGATTATTGCCCAGGTCAAAGACACGTTTAGGCTGCACTGAAAACTGTATGCCGAGCACATCCTGTCGCTTTGCGATCGTTTTTGGAATCAAGCAGGTTATTGTTGCCGTTGATTTGTGCCCCCAAGGCAACTTCTCCAGCAAGGTGTTTTGGCTTTTGCCGACCGTTACTTTATACGATGCCGTATAGGTAATCATGTCTGCTTGCTCGGCTAGCGACGTATCGAACGATTGCGTCGTTCCTAAATCGGTAGGCACTGCTACGGGTTGTGAAATCTCGCCGTTAATGAGGGCCGGTTCTTGGATTTCTTCCGGCGGAGTCCGCTCACTGCTCTGAGTGTCGTTGGTCGAAATGATGCCTTTTATCTCGTCCCGCGCTTGTAGACGTAAGTTATCAAGGTTATTCCCACACCCAGCAAGAGTTACGGCCGCACAAGCTATCAACAAGAGGGTGCCGAGCGCACGACGATGCCTTGTGCGTGTCCACACTACACAAATCCCACAGATTATACTTATTGTGAGAGCCGTAATTAACAGTAAAGGTGTATTCATCTACAATCCGGTTATGCTGTGCTGGCGGGCGCTCTATAAGACAAGTTGCCCGAATCAAACTTGCTTCAGCTCGATTATCTAATAAGACACGGCAAAATGCCAGTCTCGTTAAATTGAGCTATGACTAGGCGGTACCATACACAGCTGCAGCCCCTGAAGAGACCGCATCGACGATTGAGCAGATGACGGCAACGGTCAAGCAAATCGATATCATCGATGTCGTAAATGAAATCGCATTCCAGACCAATCTCTTAGCCCTAAACGCTGCAGTCGAGGCGGCCAGTGCGGGCGAGCAAGGCAAAGGCTTTGCCGTTGTAGCGGGGGAAGTTAGAAACCTCGCCCAAAGAAGTGCGGAAGCCGCAAAAGAGATCATTGGTTCCGTGCAGAATGTAGCGGAGACAATCTCTGAGATATCATACGCTTCACAAGAGCAAGCCACTGGAATTGACCAGGTAAATAAAGCGGTAGCCATGATGGATGAGGTAGTACAATCCAATGCCGCGCTTGTTGAGAAGAGTGCAGCGGCATCCGAGTCGCTTGCAATGGAAGCAGAAGAGCTTTAACGCTTGATGCAGCAATTCAAGCTCTCTCAGGACGAGAAACGCGAGAAGGCAAAATCGACTAAGAGAAGTACCAAGCATGCCAAGGTGACCAGCATTACGAAAAAAGCACCCGCTAAGATCACTAAAAAAGCAGCTGGCGCAGAAGACATGCCGGTATCATCCGACGACGGGTTCGAAGATTTCTAAAAAGGAGATGGAGCACGTGGAAAAGATAGCACAGCTAAACGATACCAACTCCGCAGCACAGGTAAACCAATTCGTAACGTTTGCAATCGGGGATGAAGAGTATGCGGTTGGGGTGCTGAAGGTTCAGGAGATCATCGGCTATCAGCAGCCGACCAAGATACCTAACGTTCCGGCCTTCGTGAAGGGCGTCCTAAACCTGAGAGGTTCGGTTGTCCCGGTTACCGATTTGCGCTTGAAGTTCAATATGAATGAGCGCGAGTACGATATGTTTACCGTTATCCTCATTCTAGAGATACAGGGTAGAACAATGGGCGCGATCGTGGACGCCGTCTCGGATGTAATTTATCTAAGCCGGGATGAGATACAGCTAACACCCGATTTCTCATCAGGTATAACGGTCGATTTCATATCCGGTATGGGCCGGAAAGACAGCAGGCTTACCATCCTGCTCGATATCGACCGAATGCTGAACTCGACAGAGCTTGCAGCGCTTGATGCGGCATAATTGACAGCTGCGGCTTTGGGAAAAAATCAAAGCGAAAGCCCTAAAGAATGCTATGAAAAGCCATAGTAGGCGGTAGAAAAACGCCATAGGCGCCTTCCGAAAGGAAGGCGCCTATTTTGTGCCCCCGGCATGAATCGAACATGCGACACCAGGTTTAGGAAACCTGTGCTCTATCCCCTGAGCTACGGAGGCAACAAATTTACCTTTCTGAGTATAAAGCTGCGGATTTGTATCGTCAAGTTTGGCGGAGGGGCAAATCGGCGTGCTGTAGTGCGTATTTAAGCCAGGCAGAGCCGCTCACAAACCTCACAAATATACCGGGCAGCGTTTGACTTTACCGCTTTGCTGCTCTATCATTAATTCTTAAGCATAGAAAATACCTGTGTGATGAAGGGAAAGAGTACGGGTAGACCAGGGTCAAAGAGAGCCGGTGGAGGGTGCGAGCCGGTACCGGGTTTACGTCGGGAAGCCGTCCTGGAGCAGCCGGGCTGAACGCGCTAACGCGATTAATAGGCTCGAGCCGGTGGCACCGTTATAGCCGGAGTCGTGTGACTTCATGAGGCCGTATGCTGCGAGGCATCGGCGAAAATGGGTGGTAACGCGAGTGGAATTTGTGCCTCTCGTCCCGTTATGGGATGAGGGCATTTTTGTTTTTAGGGCCAAAATTGCACGCTATATGTCGTAGGTTGTGAGGTTGGGAGTATGACTGATTTTAGATTTGATCAATGGAAGGATCTCTATGCTTCCCGGGTAAAACATATGAAATCGTCGGCGGTTCGTGAACTGTTGGCAGTTACGGCGCGACCGGACATCATCTCGTTTGGCGGCGGCTTGCCGGATACGAGAATGTTCCCCATGCACCAGATTGTCGAGGCGACGCAGCATGTTATGGAGCGCGAGGGCCCGGCGGCACTGCAATACGGCCCCTCGGAAGGGCACGAGCCGCTTAAACGCCATATCGTCGCGCTCATGGACGAGCTCAACGTCGATGTCGGTATCGATGATCTTATCGTCACCGATGGCGCCCAGCAGGCGCTCGAGCTTCTGGCAAAGATCTTCATCAGTAAAGGCGATATCATCATCGTAGAAGCGCCGAGCTATGTCGGAGCGCTGCAGGCGTTCTCCGGTTACGAGCCGAACGTGATCGCAATCCCGCTCGACGATGACGGCATGCGCATCGATCTTTTAACCGAAACGCTTGAGAAATTATCAGCCGACGGCAAGCGGGTAAAGTTCGTCTACACCATTCCCAATTTCCAGAACCCGGCCGGCGTTACGATGAGCGAAGAGCGGCGTCACGAACTCCTTGCGCTCTCCGGACAATATCGCTTCCTGGTAATCGAGGATGACCCGTATGGAAAGCTGCGTTTTGAGGGTGAAGCACAACCGGCAATGCGCTCGATGGATGAGAACGTCATCTATCTCGGCACCTTTTCGAAGATATTTGCCCCGGGCATGCGCCTGGGATGGATTATCGCCCCCAAGGCGATCCTGGAGAAGATTATCAACGCTAAGCAGGCCGCTAATCTATGTACTAGCTCGTTTGTCCAGCACGTGACCGAGGAATATATGAGCTCCTTTGATTGGCGCGCAAACACGGAGATGTTAACCGGCGTATACCGCGAGCGCCGCGATGCGATGTTGCGAGCGCTTGAAGAATACTTACCGGAAGGGGCTATCTGGACGCGTCCAAGCGGCGGGCTCTTTATCTGGGCGACACTTCCCGACGGTCTCGATTCCGGCGAAATGCTCGCGGAGGCGATTCGCGAGGCCAAAGTGGCCTACATTCCGGGGGCCGCTTGTTACTTTAAAAATGGGCCGACGCACAGCATGCGACTTAACTTCTCGTACTGTACACCCGATGTGATAGATGAGGGCGTAAAACGCCTCGGGGTGGTAGCAAAGCGCCAGCTCGCTCTGTACCAGTCGCTGCTTAAGGGTTATAAGCCTCGGCAAAAATAAAGTTTCAAGGGTGCGCTTGAATTGCATATATTATTGCTGGTAAACGCATAGTTGTTACCTATTTGATAACGGTTGTTAAGATATACGTAACAACTATAATGGTATGTAACAAGCATGCTACACATAGTAGTGTGGCTGCTTGTAACGATTAACGGTTCGTGCCGTGAAATGGAGGAGAGGGCAGTGAGAGAAAAAATTGCAGTGCTCATGGGGGGTCGCTCGCTCGAGCGCGACATCTCGCTTAAAAGCGGGCATCGAGTATACGAAGCATTGCGCGAGAAAGGCTTTGCGGTCTCGAAACTGGACGTTGACGAAAACCTGGTAGTGAATCTTAAATCCGATCCGGTCGATCTGGTATATATTGCGCTACACGGCAAATATGGCGAGGATGGCACGGTGCAGGAACTCCTCGAGATCATGGGTATTCCTTACACAGGCCCCGGCGTTTATGCAAGCACGGTGAGCTTCGATAAGGCACTCTCAAAAGAGATCTTCCAGCGGAAAGGCATTCCGACGCCCGATTACTTTACGCTCACAGCAGGAAGCTTTCGCGAAATGGGTGCGGCCGGGGTGCTCGATAACATCGTCGACCAGCTTGGCCTACCGATCATCGTTAAACCGGCGGGGCAAGGTTCGGCACTCGGCATAAAAATTGCGCACACTAAGGAGCAGCTACCAGGCGCACTTATCGGAGCGCTCTCTTATGACGATAAAGTTATCTTAGAGAAGTACATTACGGGCCCGGAGGTAAGCGTGAGCGTTGTCGGCGATGAAGAGCCGCAAGCACTTCCCGTCATCGAGATCAGCACACAAAAGGAGTTTTTTGATTTCGATTCCATGTATTCTATGGGCCAGACCGAATATTTTATACCGGCACGATTGCCCGCCGAGCTGATAGATCGCGTTCAGCAGATTGCAATTGGAGCGCACACCGTGCTCGACTGCCGTGATGTTTCAAGAATCGACATAAAGGTAACTGAAGACGGTGAACCTTATGTGCTCGAGCTCAACACCAGCCCGGGCATGACCGAAACCAGCCTCCTGCCGATGGCAGCGGCCGCCAAGGGCATCGAATTTGCCGACCTGGTCGAGATGCTGGTTGGATTCGCTTTGAAACGGACGCACTGCGTTTAAGAGCATAAAAGATGGGTATCTCAGTAAGATAGCGGATTTAATATTCTTTGAGGAGGTTGTTTTCAATGGCTGAGGGAAAAGGTGGATTTGGCCGGTTCATGGCTTTTATTATCGGTGGCGCAATCGGCGCAATCGGCGGTATGCTGCTGGCTCCGCGTTCCGGCGAGGATACCAGGGAGCGTATTCGCAAGCAAGCCGATGAAATGATAGAAGAAGGCCGTGAGCGCTATGAAGAGCAGCGCGGTCACATGTCTGAAATGGCGCAAGAGCAAGGTAAAGTCATTCGCGGTCGCATCGAAGACGCGAGGGGTCGTCTTCTGCGCGGCGTCGAATCGGCATCGGATACGATGAAAGAGAAGATCAGCGAGGGTGCAGACCAAGCACAACAGGCCACTTCTAAAGCAGAAGAAAAAACGGAAGAAATAAAGAAAGAGGGCAAGGGCGTCTAAAGCATGCTCCGGTCTCACTAATCTGTAAAACAAACCGCCAGCAATAGGGTTAACCGAATTGCTGGCGGTTTTTCTATTCCGCAGAGATGCAAGCGCACGACCTTGCAGTTAAGCGGGGAAAGCATACAATCAATTATAGAAGCAGATTCGATTGTGTGGTGGATATGCGCAGAAAAATTGTACCGGCTACCGCAAAAACACTTGAGCGCTCTGGGCTGGAGTGTGCAACCTGTACCTACTGGGAATTACCGGCGGGCGGGATCGGTAGCGCCGGCAACGGCAATACGAAAGAAGCGCATATGCGCTATATTATCAAAGAGTGGGGCGGATGCGGCAAAATCGCCTATGTTGATGGCGAAGCGCTGGCGTTTGCCCAGTACGCGCCCGCTAAGTTTTGGCCTGGGGCGCAACGGTTCTCAGCTGGCCCGGTTGGCAATGATGCGGTTCTGTTGACCTGTCTCCACGTTGTGCCGTATGCGCGCGGGCGAGGTCTCGGCCGGGTTCTTTTGCAATCCATGGAGGCAAGTTTAGTTAAGAGAAAGGTGCGCGCCGTCGAGGTGTTTGCAACCCGAAGAGAGATAAATCCCCCTGGTCCGTTAGAGTTTTACCTGCAAAACGGTTTTTACATCATGCGAGACGACCCTCATTTTCCATTACTGCGGCTTGAGCTTAAAGCGCTCGTTGGGTGGCAGGTTAACACCCAGTTTGCGCTCGACGGGCTCAAGATTCCAGCAACACGGGCACGCCCTGGGCTTGCTCACTAGTTTACATAGTACATATATGTTGGTGATTTGATGCTTGCTTTCCTAAAAAAAGCCTATATTTCATGGCCGCTTGCTCTTGTTCTCGCGATTACCGCGAGCGTATTTGTTGTGGTAGTGCTCGGGCATGCATCATATGATGTCGATGGGCTGCGGCTTGGATTCACACTCAATCCGGCGCTCCGCGGTGAGACAGAGCTTGCGGTTCCGCCGTTCGGCGAGCTTACGGCGGCAACGCACAAAACGCCGGTGCAGCTGATTATAACCGTCGAGCGTATTTATCCAAACGAAATCAGCCAGGTTGCCAATAATATTACCGACAGCAAGCAGCTCGTCGCCAAGGTTGAAATGGAAGGCAAGCGGGCTTTTAGGCAGTTTGTCATTCGTATTCTGGTGCTCGCGGTGCTCGGCGGCATATTGGGGGCACTCATCTTACCCGGCTGGCGGATATGGAAGGCGGTTGCCGGAATGTTTATCGGGGCAATCTGTATCGGGGCAATGCTGGCGGGCACCTATTACTCATTCAACGTTGATGCGTTTAAACAGCCCCGCTACAGCGGCGCGCTGTCGGCCGCCCCATGGGTGACGGATGAGGTTGCAAAACGCCTCGGGGATATCAAGGCATTTCGAAACGAGGTCCAAGACATCGTGCGCAACGTCGACGGTTTTTATGCAAAAATGGATGCATGGCAGCCGCTTCAAGGTAATGCCATCAAAGTTCTTCATGTATCCGATATTCACAACAATCCGCTTGCAATCGACCTGATCAAGCATGTGGTTCGCGATTTTAACGTCGATTTTGTAATCGACACCGGCGACATCACCGATTTCGGCACACCGGTTGAAACAAAGCTTATTCAGGGTATCTCAAAACTGCCGGTGCCATATGTGTTCGTATCGGGCAATCATGACTCGACGCAAACGATCGCGTTCATGAAACAAATTAAAAACGTAGTGCTGGCAGGCGATACGCCGGTTACTGTTAAGGGAATAACGATCATGGGAGAGCCGGACCCGCACGGTACGCTTGCCCCATACCGGGATAGGCTGGCCAAGCTGCTTGCAACGATGCCTAAAAAGCCGCTCATTTTAGCGGTGCATAACCCGGCGATGGCTGAAGATCTTATCGGAACCGTACCGGTTATTCTTGTGGGGCACACGCATAAACCTGAGCTCGTCGAGCGAAATGGCAATGTTCTCAGCAACGCAGGGACGACAGGGGCGGCGGGGCTGCGCTCGTTTCAGCAAGATAATAGCTTGCCGTATACGCTTGACCTGCTTCATATCGATCGGACAAGTAAACGGCTTATAGCGATAGATAGCTTAACGATGATGGGTACCGAACAAGAATTTCGGCTTGAACGGCATCTAATTAAAGGGAAGAAGGTGCGGAAAGCAGAATTAAGCACAAGTGGGCGAAGGTGATGCACAAGTGGGCGTTTTGAAACGCGTCTACTCGTTTCTGGTAACCGTATATTTTAAGTTTCTCCAAGACAACGGGTTTCTGCTTGCAGCGGGAATCGCGTTTTTTACGTTTCTTTCGATTTTTCCACTCTTGCTTGCACTCGGCGTTGTTCTCGGCTATTTCTTAGAAAATCCCGCACTCCGCGACCAGATATTATCCTATGTGTTTCAGAGCTTTCCCGCACTCAGCGGTGTCGTGCAAAGCACGATCGAGTCATTTATTCGAGCAAAGGGAAGCGCGGGGCTTATCGCTCTGGTCGGCTTGCTCTGGGCGGGCACCGGACTCTACGGCGGCCTTGCCGGGGCGATTAATGCCGTCTACGGGGTAAAAGAAACGCGTAATGTCGTCATCCAACGGCTTATGGGCTTATTCGTATTTATCGTCATCATGGCCTTGCTGCTGGTGTCATTTGGTGCGACCTCCATCGCCTCGATCCTTCGCGACCGGGTGTTACGAGATTTTTTACCACCGCAAATCGTTACATTTACCGGTTCGTTTTTTTCATATGCGATTGGTTTTATCTCAACTTTTCTGCTTTTCCTCGTCATCTACCGGCTTGTGCCTAACGTAAAGCTTAAAGTGCGAAGCGTTTTGCCGGGTGCGGTTGTCGCCTGCGTGGCATGGCAGCTTATCGAACTTGTCCTGGCGTTTTATCTTAAGGTCTTTGCCAGCCGTGGGTATGGTTTTGTGTACGGTAGTTTGGCCGCAATTGTTATCTCGATGTTCTGGCTCAATATCTCGTCGATTCTCTTGCTGCTTGGCGCCGAAATCAATGTCGTCTACGTCAAGCAAAAAAAAGGCGGTGTGAAGATTTTTGAACCGCGAAAAGG
The DNA here is from genome assembly GCA_036504445.1 of Candidatus Aquicultor sp. Lineage (NCBI taxonomy): Bacteria > Bacillati > Actinomycetota > Candidatus Aquicultoria > Candidatus Aquicultorales > Candidatus Aquicultoraceae > Candidatus Aquicultor > Candidatus Aquicultor sp. The sequence continues at coordinate 87,710 of DASXVE010000030.1, read as the reverse complement.
ACAGCGTTAGAATTGCTAATAAAGTCTCCGATGTCTTTAACCCCTATTATGCGTCCGCACCGTTTTTCTTAGTCGTTGCCTTAGTCGCGACCCGAAGTATAATTAGGGGACTTCTCTACTGGCTTATCCTGGCATTGTTTCTTAGCTTCTTGCCGATGTGGGATATCAATCGGCGGATTAAACGGGGTATGGTAGCGGATGCCCACATCAGCCGGCGCGAAGATCGCATCAAGCCGTTCTTGTTCTCGCTCGGAGCGGCGGTGGCAGGCCTTATCGCGGCGTATGCGTTTGGCATGCCCACTCTGATCAAAGCGGTGGTCTGGGCTGTGGTGCTGACTGGTGCGGGGATTACGATAATCACCCGGTTTTGGAAGGTAAGTCTGCATGCCGCCGGCATTACCCCGATTACGGTTGTATTGCTGATTATGTTCGGCTGGTATGCCCTGCCGGCCATCTTGCTCGTCCCGCTTGTTTATTGGGCACGCCTGGTTTTAAAAAAACACTCGCTCGCGCAGCTCATCGTTGGTTCGCTCGTTTCGGGCGGAATTACAGTTACCGTATTCCGGGCGTTCAATCTTATCTAACGTTAGGTATCTAATATTAATACCCCAGGATATCGCGCATGCGCTCGATGCGGTTATCACGGCAGCCGATCACGCGCTCTTCGGTGATAATTTTATCGACCGGTAGGTCATGGCTCTCAGACGGGATGCGGGGCACGATTTGCAGCTCGAAAGCAATCGAGAGCCACGGCACCGCGGGATCGATCTGGCGAAGGAAGCGATCGTAGTAGCCGCCCCCGTAGCCGATGCGCCCGCCATGCTCGTCGAAGACCATGCCGGGAACGATTACCAGGTCTACCGCCGTCGCATCAAACAATGCGGTGTTTTCGATGACAGGCTCTGGAATACCATACCGGTTCGGCTTTAGATGGTCTAAATCGGTGATTGTCCGCAATACCAGGCTACTGGTGGCGGTATCCGTGATAGGGAGCACCACGGTTTTGCCGAGCATAAGAGCATCGTTCATCATCGCAATAGTCGGTACTTCGCTTCCGAAGGCGGCGTAAAACAAAATCGTACCGGCTTTGCCAAATTCCGGTTCGGCAAAGAGCCGCTGCTCAATGGCAGCCGCCTTTTCGAGGCGTTCGTCCGCACAGAGTTGATCGCGCTTGGCTCTTGTAATGCGGCGCAACGCGTGCTTCGGCGACATATTCGCTCCTTTTGTCCATGGCAATCACGCGCAGCAGCTGACAGAATGCGCGGATACGTGAACATGTGATTTACAGCTCTATTGTACCACGCCCCGGTAACCTCGATGCAAATCGATGAATACGAGTTGAAAGGCGCAAGTAAAAGCAGGTACACTTAGAGGAAATGTATAACACGAGAGGGCGCCTTGATCTTTATACAAATACTGCGGACATTTTACAATTACACGCTTGATATTCTTCCATTTTTTGCGGCGGCGATTTTGATCGCCGCGGTCGCGCTCGAGTATTTTCCAGCGCGAACGCTCGATACCCTCATCAAGAAAAACGAAAAGCGCGAGGTGCTAATATCGGTCTTCTTCGGCATACTGTTTCCCGCAACGCCGGCGAGCCGGGTGCCGATGGCCGCACTTGCCCGTAGAGGCGGCGCTTCTTGGACGCCCGTTCTCTCATTTATCGGTGCCGGTGCCGGTGCCGGCACCGCAACAATACTTATGACTGTATTAGTGGGGTGGCGCATTGCCCTTCTGCGTCTGGTTATGGCACTGTTGTTTGCACTCGTTCTCTCGCTTATCATTACCCGCTTTGTCGAGCCGCGCTTTGCTGCAGCAGCCATGGACGCCGAAGTTGCACCACTTTGCAGCCGCGAGTTTTGTGAGATTGCAGCCGGTGAACTTGACGGCGAGGATGAACCGACAATAGGCGGGGCATGGTGTAATATCGTACAGCTTGTCCGGATTACTGCGCCCTGGTTATTCTTAAGCATTGCCATCGCAACGCTGATTAATGTCCTTATGCCGTCAAGCACAGTTCAAGGGCTCTTTGCGGGCAACCTATCCGCCGTAAAGGCATCGCTTGTAGGTTTGCCGTTTTACCTGGCGGGTGGCGCCGATATACCGCTGCTGCTTGTGTTTCTCGACAAAGGCATGACATTGGGAGCGGCGGTATCATTTATGCTGGCAGCGCCGCTTATCAATTTTCCGGTGATTATTACGATGAAACGCTGGCTCGGGTATCGCAAAACAATTGCATTTTTGGCGATATGCTGGGTCGTCGCATCATTAATCGGTAGCGTACTCGTTGTATCCGGCCTGTAATGGACTAGCAATAATAGTAATATCTGCAGGAACGAACCCAAGGAGGTTTTATGCAACTAGCGGCTCGACTAGCAGAAACGATTTCACACATGCCGCAGGATAAGCTTATCGACGTCATTGTGACCTTGCGCGTACTCGAGCAGGATCTCATCAAAGAACTTTTATGGTTACCGGCGGTGAGTATACGGCACGTTGTCCGCATGGCAAACGCCGTTGCGATCAGCATTCCTGCGGGCGCCATAGAAGAGCTCGCCCACGAACCGTGGGTTGAGCGCATTGAAGAGGATGAGCTCGTCTACGCGGTACTGGATGAATCCGGTGTGTTAATCGGTACGCCATACGCACGTGAGAACGGTTTATCCGGTCGCGGTGTAAAAATCGCGGTTTTGGACACGGGCATCGATATGGCACATCCCGATTTTGCCGAGCGTATTGTTGCCGAGCGGGATTTTACACTCGAGGGCTTCAAAGATAACGGGCATGGAAGCTTGGTCGCCGGCGTAGCGGCCGGCAGCGGTTTCCGCTCAAGCGGTATGTATAAGGGTGTTGCCCCAGAGGCGCTTATCATCGCAGGTAAAGTGCTTAAAGCCGACGGTATCGGGCGGATGAGTAATTGTATGGCGGCTATCGAGTGGGCGTACGAGCTCGGTGCGGATATTATCAACTTATCGCTTGGCACAATGAGCCCGTCGGCCGGCAGCGATGCGCTTTCTTTGATGTGCGATATTGCGGTCGATAAAGGGATTGTTGTCTGTGTGGCCGCCGGCAATGATGGTCCAAACCGCAGGACTGTCGGAAGCCCCGGCGCCGCCAGGCGGGCATTGACTGTGGGCGTAGCTACGACGACTCGTCTTGTTGCAGAGTTTTCATCACGCGGCCCGACTCTGGACGATCGGCTTAAACCGGAACTCGTAGCGCCCGGTGTCGATATTGTATCGGTACGAGCGAAGGGCACCAAAGCGGGAAAGCCGGTTGATACGTACTATACCTCTGCAACCGGTTCAAGTATGGCAACGCCGCATGTGAGCGGGCTTGTGGCTCTCTTGCTTCAAGCGAAGCCGATCTCAACGCCGCAGCTTATAAGAGAAGCACTTTTACATACTGCAGATGATCTAGAGCTTGATGATTATGCGCAAGGGGCCGGCCTGGTTGACGTAGAAGCGGCTCTTCGCTATATGGAACTCCATGAGAACCCGCCGGAGCCAATTGACCAATCGCCACCTCGTTCGGCATTGCTGGGCATGGTCGCAGGCTTATTTGACCCTTCAATGCGCAAAAAGCGCGGGCGAGATAGGCCCCGCAAGCCGCGTCCGGTCGCGCCGGAGCCGAAATCATTCGAGGAGGAGCTTGGTTTGTAGGTGACGCGATAGACTGTTAGCAGTTAAAGCAAGCCCACGCTACGTCTTAACACACACAGGCGAATCGGGTATAATATGTACGCGAAACATAGCAGGCGGGCATAGCTCAGTTGGTAGAGCATCAGCTTCCCAAGCTGAGGGTCGCGAGTTCGAGTCTCGTTGCCCGCTCACGGAAGAAGCCACAAGTTCATGTGGCTTCTTTTTATTTCTTAGGGAGCTGTTCACCGAGGGCTGATGACGAGGTCGTCGTTTTGGTAGTTGATTTGCTCGTCTCGGTTTTGGCAGTCGGCTCGGCAATGCTAAGCATATCGCGAAGGACAATAATTTCAACGCGGCGGTTTTTCGCGCGTCCCTGAGCTGTTAAGTTCGATGCCACCGGACGGTACTCACCGTATCCAGCAGCTGAAAGCCTGTCGCTTACGCTTGGGAATCGGTTGATCCAGTACATGATGACGTTGGTAGCGCGATCGGTTGAGAGCTGCCAGTTTGACGGGTAGCGGTCGTTTTTGATCGGGATATTATCGGTATGACCCTCGACCTTAATCTGTTTTCCGGTTGGAAGAACTATCCCTGCGAGGTCGCTTAGGATTGCCTGGGCACTTGGGGCAAGATCGGCCTTACCGATATCAAATAGAACCTTATCGGAGAGGTTAATAACAACACCGCGGGCGTCCTCGTTTGCCTCTAAACCAGTAACCCCTTTTTTCTTGGTATAGTCTTTGATCTTTTTGAGCATCGCGGCAAATGCTTGTTCCTCTTTAGCATCGCGGAAGTTGCGAACCTGGCTCAGCGATGGTGTAGCCGTATTTTTGGTATTCTTAAGCGAATTCTTATCCTTAGTCTTGCCGCCGCTCATCATGTTGGGGACAACCTGTGAACCTGGGGATTGAAGTCCCATCGCGACTTTAAGCGAGTCGGCCATAGACGCATATTTTACCGCATCGACATTCGACATGGCGTACATAATGACGAAAAACGCCATCAATAGCGTAATAAGATCGGAATATGTTAACAGCCATCGCTCCATACTCGGGCCATGGCCTTCATCTTTGGGTTTACCTCGTTCCATGCTCTACTCCTTGGCGTGCTACGCAGGTGTGGCGACTTTTTCCTGCTTCTCGATCTCCCGCTCTTGCGGCGGCAAGAACGATTTGAGCCGATCTTCGATGATACGCGGACTCTCACCGGCCTGGATGGCAAGCACGCCCTCAATGATGATTTCGCGGACGAATACTTCGCTTTCGCTGCGCGCCTTGAGCTTTGACGCAAGAGGGAGCCAAAATATATTGGCGGTAGATATACCGTATAGTGTTGCAATAAATGCCGTCGCAATCGAGCCACCGAGGCTCGCCGTATCGGACAGGTTTCCGAGTACGTTGACGAGGCCCATAACCGTACCGATAATGCCCATGGTCGGTGCAAAGCCGCCGGCAGCTTCGAAGAATTTAGCCCCCAGGCGGTGGCGCTCTTGCATTAGCTCAAGTTCGGTGCGAAGAATAGTTTTTGTTATCTCGTAATCGGTACCGTCGATAACGAGCGTTATGCCCTCACGCAGAAACTCATCCTCAAGGTCTTCCACCATGTTTTCGAGTTTGAGGATACCCTCACGCCGCGCAGTCTCGGCAAGCTCAACGATTTTATGGATCATCTGGTGCGTATCGGATTTGCGCTCCTTTATGGCGATCAGAAACCATTTCGGAAGCAGTTTGACCGCGCTTATCGGAAAGCAGACCATGGTTGCGCCAAAAGTGCCGCCAATAATGATAACGGCAGCCGGTACATTTACCAGCGCAATCAGGTTTCCCTGTTCTAAAAGAACCGAAACTAGTAGTGAGCCTAAGGCAAGTAATATACCAATAATCGTTGCAAGATCCATTTATTACCTCTCCGCCGAGTAGAATCGATTTCACGTGGTAAAATGCCACATGACTTGTATCGGCAAAGCGTAATATGCGCTTAAGGTTTTTAATTGTTCACATATATAGAGGGAGAATCGAAAAAGGGGCCCTTTCGGGCCCCTTACATGCAGTTTATTATGGTTGCGCCGCCTGCCCGACAAAGACTGTCACCGCAGCATCACGTTTTTTCATCTGCTCACCGCTGCTCGGCTCTTGGCTTATGACTTTACTGTCATTGTCAGGACTTACATTCTCGATAACCTCGACTTTTACTGTAAAGCCGGCATTTTGTAGGGCATTTTTGGCCTCATCTTCATACTTGCCTCTGACGTCGGGCACGGTGAGCATTTGCGGCCCCTTGCTTACGTATACCGTAATGTTCGAGCCCTTTTTCGCTTCATTCCCACTTGCAGGCGAGGTGCGCGTTACCATACCCTTAGTTGCGTCATCGCTATACTCTTCCGATAATGTGACCTGGAATCCTGCCTCTTTAAGCGTGGTTTCGGCATCCGCTGAGGGCTTGCCGTATACATCCGGCACCTGGACCGCTGCCTGGCCTTTACTGATAATGAGATTGACTTTAGTCGCAACCGGGACATTATCGCCGGCTGCCGGCTCGGTGCGGATGACTGTGCCCTCGCCGACCTCATCGCTGTATTCATAATTCGAATCGCCGACGTCAAGACCTGCCTTAACCAATGTGGTTGCCGCGGCTGCAGATGTATCACCGCTCACATCGGGAACCGATTTTGTCTCTTGCCCTTTACTTACCGTGAGATCAACGGTATCACCTTCGGAGACCTTTTCGCCGACGTCGGGATTTTGATTGATAACGAGGCCTGCGCCAAGAGTATTACTATATGCTTCGGAAACTTTAGGTCTTAGCTTACGCTCACGGAGCATACGCTGCGCCTCATCAACCGTCTTGTTACGTAATTCAGGCATTACGATTACCGGCTTCATGTTGAGGAAGCCGGATTTTAATGCGAACCAACCCCCGGCCGCACCCGCCGACATAATGAGCAGGATGAGAACAACCAGGAGGGGCGCCGCGCCCCTCCTCCGCCGGCGAACCGGCTCACGATATGCGGGGCGTTCAATTCGCCCGGTTTTGCTTGGCGGAGCCATAATCATCGTTTCCTGCTCATCGGGGGCGAGCGCAACGATTGGCATACCCTCCATCAAACGCATAATGTCGCTTCGCATCTCGGCCGCGTTCTGATAACGGCTATCAGGGTTCTTAGCCATTGCTTTTGCGATGATAGTCTGCAGCGACTCAGGTAGGTGCGGATTTAGCTCGCGAGGCCGAACCGGCATCTCATGCACATGCTTAAGGGCAATAGCGACCGGGTTTTCACCATCAAACGGCACTTTTCCCGTAACCATTTCGTAGAGTACCACACCTGCAGAGTAGATATCGGACGTTATCCCGACATCCTGGCCGCGCGCCTGCTCGGGGGAAAGGTAGTGGGCAGTACCAAGGATGGTACCGGTTTGCGTCATCGTCGACGCTCCGGCCCGTGCGATACCGAAATCGGTCACTTTGACTTCGCCTTCGCTGGTCAAAATAATGTTATGGGGTTTGATGTCCCGGTGGATGATGTCGTGTTTGTGGGCAAAATTTAGCGCTGAGAGCACTTTCTTAGCAATCTCCATTGCTTCACTTGGCTCTAGCGTGCCCTTTGAGTTGATGTAATGTTTGAGGCTTTCCCCTTCAAGCAGCTCCATAACGATAAAATACGTACCGTTTTGGCTGCCCCAATCGTAGATACTAACGATGTTGGGGTGATTTAGGCCGGCTGCCGCTTGCGCCTCGCGCCGAAAGCGGGAGACGAAATCCTCGTCTTCAGCAAAGTGCCGGTGTAATACTTTTATTGCAACCGGCCGGTCGAGAACGGTATCGATGGCTTTGTACACTTCAGCCATGCCACCCGCTCCGATTTTCGCAATAACTTTATACCTATCGTTGAATGTCTGCTGCTCCATGTGTTCTCCAGGACGCCACCTTTATTAGCTCTAATACTTTTTCATATACTAACGATATTCCTGCGTAAAAAGTTGTCATTTATGGCGCATGCTTTTATATGCCGTTTTGTCGGTATTGCAGGGTCCGGATTGTCTTTATATTACCAGACTCAACGTTATTTGCATAATGCTGCTTCAATCACGTCTTTAGCAATCGGCGCGGCAATACGCCCACCGACTCCACCATTTTCGACAACTACCGCGACCGCAATTTGCGGATTCTCTGCCGGTGCAAATCCTACAAACCAGGCGTGCGGCGCTCTGCTGCCAACTTCGGCTGTACCGGTTTTACCGGCGACCGTAACCGAATTAATGCGCGCCCGCGTGCCTGTCCCGTGCTCGACGACACCTACCATGAGGTCTTTTACCGTTTGTGCTGTTTGCTTTGTCATGGGGCTACGCCAGCGCTCCGGTTCTTGTGTGAACGCAACCTCACCGTCATGCCGCACAATTTTGTCGATGAGGTACGGGCGCATGATGATCCCGTTATGAGCGACCGCGCTCGCAACCAGCGCCATCTCAAGCGGTGTTGCCTGTATGCGGCCTTGCCCGACCGCCGACCACGCGACTTCAAGCTCGTCGAGCTGCGATGCCGGTGGTATGCTACTCTGCGCGGTTGGCAGGTCAAACGGAGGCTTATCATTAAACCCAAACGCTTCAGCCGCCCCAACAAGCCTGGACCCACCTAAATCCGTCCCAATCCGCGCAAACGCGGTGTTTACCGACTTTGCGAACGCTTGCGCGAAGGTAAGTGAGTTGTAGCTCGTGCTCTCGAAATTGGTAACTTTCCCACCGTAGATATGGAGGCTGCCGGGGCCCTTAAATACGGTTTCCGTTGTAACGTTCCCGCTTTCAAGCGCTGCAGTCGCTGTAATGATTTTAAACGATGAACCAGGTGTGAATTTACCCTTAATTGCCCGATTTACCAGAGGCCCGGACGGATCGATCGCCAGCGTTTTCCACTGCGTATCAATATCATTTGGGTCGTAACTTGGTTTACTTACCAGGGCAAGGACCTTACCTGTTCGGGGATCAAGGGCGACCACCGCGCCTTTTTGTCTGCCAAGCGCGCGATACGCCGCGCGCTGCAAGCCCATATCAAGCGTCAATATTATGCTATCACCGGGCGATTCCTTACCAAGAAGGCGCATAAAGTAGTCATCGATTGAAGACAGTTTTGATTGGCCGGTTAGATAATCGTCACACTGAAGCTCGAGGCCCGCCCGCCGGTATTTTTTCGAGTAAAAACCGGTGATCGGTGCGGTGATTTTCCCCTCTGGATAGAGGCGCAGGTATCCGTCTGAGGTCTTTTTACTGGTTGCCAGAATCGCCCCGTCTGCGGTCATGATGTTGCCTCGCTGAATGCGTTGTTCCGCCAGGAGCGGGCGAACGTTCTCCGGCCTGGTAGTAAGATCGCGCACGGCGATAAACTGCAAATACGTTAGATTGCCGATAAGCATTAAAAACAACGCACAGAAAAACGCCGCCAGGCGGCCTATGCGTTTATTCATGAGCGCACACCCGCCCTCGCCGAGATGGTTAACAATAGTCCGAGCAGGATGAAGTTCATCAAAATGGAACTTCCGCCGTAACTCATAAAGGGAAGGGTCACGCCGGTAAGCGGGATAAACTTGGTAACGCCGCCAATGATTGAAAAGGCCTGCAGACCAAAAACGCACGAGAGCCCGACGGCGACGAGGCGCCCAAAATCATCGTGTGCCACCAGGGCGGCTTTGAGGCCTCGGGCGACAAAAAGCAGGTACATGACGATAACCGCAAGCCCGCCGAGAAGCCCGAGCTCCTCAGCGACCGCCGAGAAGATAAAATCGGTTTGTACCGCCGGGATGAGTGTTGGATGGCCGAGCCCGAGCCCGGTGCCGGTGAGCCCACCGCTTGCGATTGCAAACAGGGATTGCACAACTTGATACCCTTTGCCCGCCGGGTCGGCCCACGGGTTAAGCCAGATATCGACACGAGTTTGCACGTGCGAAAACATAAAGTAGCACGCAAGCGCACCACCGGCAAACAATACGAGCCCAAACGTTACATACATCGTCCGGCCGGTCGCAACGTAGAGCATGGCAAGAAACAGGCCGAAGAACAGGAGTGATGTCCCAAGGTCGCGCTCGAGCACGAGGATGCTGAGCGATATAAGCCACATGATGACCACTGGCGCTAAGTGTTTTGGCTCGGGCAGCCACATGCCGTACGCCCGCCGGGTCGAAACCGAAAGCAGCTCGCGCTTTTCGCCCAGGTAGGCAGCTAAGAACAGTACAAACAGTATTTTGGCGATCTCCGCCGGTTGAAATGAAATCGGCCCGAAATCGATCCACAGCCGGGCGCCGCCGCGCTCGGCGCCGACGAAAATCGGTGCAAACAGCAGAATAATACCGAGAATCGCCCAGGTATATTTATAATCTTTTAGCGTTTGGTAGCGCTTAAAAAAGCCGATCGCCACAATCAGCGCTACCGTACTGGTAAGCAGCCATGTAGATTGTGCCGGTCCCAGATCGGGCTTTAAGCGCCAGATCATGGTCAGGCCGATACCGGTTAAGCACGCAGCCAAGGGTAATAAGACAGGATCGGCTTCTTTAAGAAAAATGCGTAGCGCGATATGTATCGCGATAAAGGCGGCTGCGAGAAAGCCGACGAGCTCAAGAACAGGCACAATAGGCGCATGCATGGTCTGGGAGCTTAGGAATAATCCGGTAGCTATAACTAAAAGTACGATGACGAGTAGGATGAGTTCGATGTTACGGCGCTGCAGGGTACATCACCGTCCCGGCCGTAGAAGGCGGCTTAAAAAACTTGTTTGATTTTCTCCCGGCTCAAACATAATTACCGTGATATTATCGTTGCCGCCACGATCGTTTGCCCAGGATACGAGCTCCCGTGCGGCGTCTTGGATGTCGCTGTGGTCGCGCAGAACCTCGGCGATCACATCGTCTGTGAGCATGCCCGATAACCCATCGGTGCAGAGCAAATAGCGGTCATTCGGCAACACTTCTTGGGTAAAGGTATCGATCTTAACATCTACTTCGCTGCCGATTGCCCGGGTGATCACGCTGCGCTGCGGGTGGACTTCGGCCTCTTCCGGTTTCAGGTGCCCGCTCGCTACCATCTGTGCAACCAGTGAGTGATCGGTGGTAAGCTGCTTTAATAAACCATCGCGAAGCAGGTAAAGCCTACTGTCGCCGACATGGCCGACATAGAGCGTAGCATCATCGTGCGCGACTGCAACGGTAAGTGTGGTACCCATACCACGGTGGTCGGTATCGCGCACCGCCGTCTCGTGTACTTTTTTATTCGCTCGTTTGATGGATTCGACGAGCCGCTCCCCGACCGATTCTTTGCTACGCTTGGTGAGCCCAAAGTGCAAGGCATCGAGCGCCATCGCGCTTGCCACTTCGCCCGCACGGTGCCCGCCCATACCGTCAGCGACAGCAAAAATCGTGCCATCAGCGATATAGTTGTCTTCGTTTAGCGTTCTCTTTTTACCGACGTCAGTAACTGCAAAGAATCTCATGAGCATATAAGTTGAAACGCGTTTTGGCCAATACTGAACTCGCTGCCTTTGGCGAGTTCGATAGGTTGTTCGATCTGCGTACCTTTATACATCGTACCGTTCGTGCTATGCAAGTCTTCGAGCCAATACGTGGACGACGTGCGGTACACGCGCGCGTGGTGCCCGGAGACAAAGCTGTCTTCAAGAACGATATCACAATCGGGACTGCGCCCGATCAGAAGTTGTTCGTAAATCGGGTAGCTTGCACTCCCGTTGCCGGCATTGGTCACCAAAAGATCAGCTTGCTCATCGATAACCCTCGTTGCTTTTGGCGCGACCTGAGACATGGAGCTCGTGTCGCGTGCGATAACTCGAACTGTAACAAACACGAAGAGATAAAGAAGCACAATCAGCGCTGCTTGCAGGGCGAGCGTTACTTCATTAAACATGCGCATCGCTCCTGAAGATGAACTTGGTCATGCCGATTGTTACCTGGTCACCGGCTTTCAGCACATGCGAGACCACCTTCGATCCGTTAACTAACGTGCCGTTCGTGCTGTTAAGATCGCGCAGCACGTAACTCTCACCGTTGGCATCGATTTGTGCATGGTGCCGCGAAACATTAGGATCGGGGATGACGACATGGTTATCGGCCGAGCGCCCTATGCGCATCGCTCTATCATCGAGCGCGATTTTCGTCTCACCGTCATTCGTTACCCGGACTAGATATGCCTGTTTCTCACGATAAGGGATAGGTCTTACCACGCGCGTTTGTTCTATTGGCACGGCAACCTCATTGGTGTCGCAGCTTTCCAGACAGCTTGAAATTATTACTTCACCGAGTGAGAGTTCAGGTGATGGCGTGAACTCGATTCGCGGACGCCCGAGGAGATCGTACCCTTCTTCTTCGGCGTGCGAGAAGAGGAAACTTTGCAACTCGGCCACCAGGTCTTTTTCGAATTGCTTGAGACGCTTGGCGTCCTCTTCGCTAACTGTAATCGTAAAGCGATTGGGTACGTAGAGTTTCGAAACGCTGATGGTGCGGTTGGAATCCATCTCCCGCGCCAGCTTTTTTGCTATTTCCACCGGCTGCACGCCGGATTTAAATTGTTTGGCGAAAAATCCCTCGAAAATCGATTCGAGCCTGTTTTCAAAATCGCGAAGCAAACTCACGAAACTACCTCCGACGTGGACTCATCAGCGTATTCGTCCACAATTTCCGGTTCCACATCTGCTTCCCATGCCGGGGGCCGGAAGATGAGAAGCAGTAAAAGTATTATAAGTGAAAATGACAGAGCCTGCATCAAGGCGCCCGTATCAAATTGGCTGCTACCGAACTTGCTTAGCAAGCTCTGGTAACCCATAACTAGGGCGACGAACCCCGCAATGGTCGCGCTGGCCCAACGGCGTGAGCCGCGCACTATCGACGTAAACCAGCCGACGGCGGCCCAGAGAAACGGCTGTAGAAGCAAAAGAGGATATTTAATAAATGGTGCTATAATCAAGCTCGCGACATGCACCGGGTTGAAGTCACCCCGGATCGCCTCCCACACGCCGTAGCTTTTGATGAGTTCGGGCATTGCGCTATGCGGCAAGAAAATCGTCGTCAGTTCAAAGAGTAAACAGCCAAGGCCGGCGCCGGCTGCCGCCGCGAGAGGGCGGGCGAGCAAGCCTGAAAGAATCGGAAATACAAACGGCAATTTAAGGAGCCCGCATGCTACACCGCCGACCGGCGCAACGGAGATAAGCGGCCACCGGCGCGAGATAACGTACCAGTATGGCCCGAGGGTGAGCGCCAGGATAATAGATAAGCCAAAGGATTGGCGCAGCGTGGCTAGCGCCAGCATGAGAAACGAAATACCGATACCGTATTCCGGGTGCAGGAGCACCGCAAGGAAAATAATCGTCGCGGCAAAACCGGCGACACCGGTCGGTATGCCGAACCATTCGTGCAGTATCGGTAAAAACGGATATGCCAGCGCCGCGGCGACCGAGGTTCTCGCGATAACGGTTGAGCGCTCGCTAATCCCATGCCACAATCTGGTCCGCCACGTCTCAATGTCATCTAAATCAATCTGGTCCTCGTCTTCGGCATAGGCGCACCGGTCGGCCAATCCTGCGAGAATAACATCGGCCGGCGTAATGCTGGTTCGGATGTATTCTAAATGCTCTCTTAAATCGGCTGCCTTTGGATAGCGCGAGTATATATCTTTCGCTAAAGCCGTCATCACGCAGGCGTCGAGCTCGGGGCTGACCGCCTGGTTAAACGTGCTCGGCGGGGGCGGCTCGACGGTCTGGACGCAGTGCAACGTTTCGGGGACAGTACCGCCGCTAAAGGGCGCGCGTTTGGTCAGCATCTCGTATAAAACCGTTCCGAGCGAAAAGATGTCGCTTCGCTCGTCAACAAGCTCGCCCCGCGTTTGTTCGGGGGACATATAGGCGAATGTTCCGATGATATCTCCGCTGGTCGCGGTTGAAGCGCCCTTGATACGGGCGATTCCGAAATCCATAACTTTCAAGCGCCCGTCATAGAGAATCATCACATTATCCGGTTTAATATCACGGTGGACGATCCCGTTGGCGTGCGCCGCCTCGAGCGCCCTGCAGATCTCAATGGCGATGGCGATCGTCTCGTGCTGGGCAAGCGGCGCTTCCTGGGCGATTACTTCGGAGAGCGGTACGCCCTCGATAAGCTCCATGATGAGATAACACGCGTCGCCGTCTTCCTCAAACTCATGCATGGTGACGATATTGGGGTGGTTTAAGAGCGCAACGGTTCGCGCCTCGCGCAATACCCGCTCGGCAGAATTTCGCTGCAACCGGATGCGCTTAATAGCGACTTCTCGTTCCATGCGGGTATCAAAAGCTTTGTAGACATCGGAGAAGCCGCCGCTACCGAGCTTAGAGATAATTTCGTATCGGTTTAGTAGGAGGTCGTCCGTCTTAGAGTTCATCTAATACTACTTCGATGTTATAAGGGCTTTGTCCTTGCCCATATTGCGAAAGTCGGTAAAATGGTATATTCTAATCTGCGCAGCTTCTATGTTAGCAGAATCTACACGAAACAAAAGGCTACAAGCATAACGCAAGTTCGTAAATGGTTATTACATAGGTTATCCTCGCGAGAATGGCGGAATCGGCAGACGCGCTAGGTTCAGGGTCTAGTCCGGGTAACCGGGTGGGGGTTCAAGTCCCCCTTCTCGCACAGGGGTCGCGCATGCGGCCCTTTTTTAACGCGTAATTTCACCCTCGAGCAAGCCTATATTTTTTAGCCGGTTTTCGCTCAGGACGCCTTAATATGCTTACGAAGTGGAATATTTGTGTGGGGGAATGCAATGTATGGTGCGAATCGCCGCCGTCGGTGACGTGCATGCCCAGCGGGGTAATGTGCAAATGCTCCAGGCGGGCTTTACAAATATTCATACCAAGGCCGATGTGCTGGCGATTGCCGGCGACCTCACCGCGCACGGCCTTGCCGACGAGGCAAAATATCTGGTCGAATCCCTAGCGGACGCACGGATTCCGGTGGTTACCGTGCTGGGAAACCACGATTACCATATGCGCCAACAAGAAGACATCGCCCAGGTTCTTCTTGATGGGGGCATTACCGTTCTCGACGGGCAAACCACCGTTATCCAGGTAGATAATGAAACGATCGGATTTGTAGGAACCAAGGGCTTTGGCGGCGGGTTCGGTATCAGGGCGCTTCCCGATTTTGGTGAAGAGATATTTCGCTTGATGTATCGGGAAGGCGTCAACGAAGCGGAGCGCATCCGTCGTGGCTTATTGTCTCTGGAGAGCGATTATCGCATTGTCTTGCTGCACTACTCGCCGATCAAAGATACACTGTTCGGCGAGCCCCCCGAGGTGTACGCTTTCCTCGGCGCATCGATTATGGCCGAACCGATCGACAAACTCGGGGCCGACCTGGTCTTTCACGGGCACGCGCACTACGGCAGCGAGAAGGGTATTACGGCTGGCGGCGTGCCGGTTCGAAATGTCGCTTTGCCGACCATGGGGCGTCCGTACGGTATCTTTCCCCTCAGTAAATAATTAGTGAGCAGGGCGATGACTCGCCGTTACGTAGGAAGATAGCTCACCAGCCGCTGGATTACCCAGCCCGGCACAAATGCGGATATTTCATGTTCGGATTTGGCAAAGAGCAGGAGGCCAAGCATCCGCTGTGCCCGGGGGCGGGAGCGGTCGAGAAAATAATGCCAATCCAATTTCCCATCGGTCTCTTTAATAATCGAAAACGCATCGAACAGATCGCGCGGCCGCTCTTCGCTCAACGAATGAGCCTTCATAATGAGCAGATCTTCCGGCGCGATAACGCGGTAGGTGTAGCCCTCAATCTCAGCCGGTTTGGCATGCTCCCTGACTTCCTCGGAAAGGCGAACGGCACCCATCGCCTCGAAGATGAGGTCGACCTTGGAGGTATCCTTAAATGCCTGGAACAGCCACCTCGGATCGGTTCGCTTTATCTTAAACCCGGCTTCACCGAGAAATTCGAGCGCTTGGTCCACGTCCTCTTCGCTGATCAGAAAATCAACATCGGTGGTTTCTCGAACTCGACCATAGAGCCGCACCGCGATTCCACCGCATAATACAAAATCGATTCCGGCATCATCAAGTGTTTTTGCCGCCTCCATAAAGATATGCCATGCCGGCATACACGATCACCTATTTCTAATTGAACTCGCCGCTTGCCGGGCGGCGTCAAAGATATCCTTGAAAGGACGCCCTGTTGCAAGGGCGAGCTTGCTTACATCTTCATATTCCGGCGAAACGGCGATAATTTTTCCCTTATATGTGCCCACTTTAGCTCGCACCTTACCAAAAGGCGTGTCCACGCTTATTATTTCTCGCTCGGCAATCCGTCGCGATTGTCGGCGTACGCGTACGCCGAGCGTCGAGGTTTCGGCGAATATGACATCGATGGCTTGCTCTTCGATGCCCATCGGGGTAAGAGCGCTCAGCATCACCGCTGGGCGGCTCTTTTTCATTTCAATCGGGATGAACCAAACGTCGAGCGCGCCGAGCTCAAAGAGCGCCTGCATGGTGTAACCCAAAACTTCGGCCGGTGCGTCATCGATATTGGTCTCAAGAAGCACTACGTCTTGTTCTGCGACCCGCTCTTCTTCCCCAACGAGGATGCGTACCACATTGGGTATTTCAAGCGTGCTGCTGCCCGCGCCGTAGCCGGTGGCCTCAAGCTTGTTCTGCGGGATATCTTCAACAAACGTGGCGAAGTGCATGAGCAGCGCCGCTCCGGTCGGGGTCGTCAGCTCGGCGGTGATACCGCCGCCATAGATCGGCGCGCCTTCCAGTATCTCGAGCGTTGCCGGAGCAGGAACGGGGAGAGTGCCGTGCTCGGTCTTAACCATGCCGGTGCCGGTTGCCACCGGTGATGAATAGAGTTTCTCGATGCCTAAATGATGTACGCCCACAACACCGGCGACGATATCGACGATAGAATCGACCGCGCCGACCTCATGAAAGTGAACCTGTTCAACCGGTTTGCCGTGCACTTTCGCCTCGGCGTTTGCAATTCGCGCAAAGACGGCGAGCGAGTCTACCTTAATCGCGTAATCGAGCGAACTCGCTTCGATGAGCTCGCGTACATTGCGCCACGTTCGAACGATATGCTGTTCCCCGACCGTAACTGTAAATTTGGTCGCACTGATATGCTGCTTGAGCACCTTTTTCGCCGATATCTCGTAATCGCCGACGGGGAGTTTCGCGAGCTCTTTTTCGAGGACGCCGATCGGCAATCCCGCGTCAAGCAGCGCACCGGCAAACATGTCGCCGCTCACACCTGCAAAACAGTCAATATATGCAACTTTCATGTTAAAAAGCCTCCTACCAATTGACGTATGCCTTATGCTGCTTATATACCAGTTCCCATGATGCAAATAGCGGATATCTAGTGTATAATCTGTGACAATTATGACGTAATAGTCTCTGCGACCAAAGGGGTGGCAATGGAAGCAATTAATGGTAGTCTTGTTGCAACAATCTCCGCAGCCGGCTGGCTAATTTTGGCGATCTGGATCCTTGTCATTAGTATACGTGTAGGAAAGATTACTACAAGAGAAAAAGCTATCGCGCAAGCCGGTGAGAACGGGGACTTTGTCGGCGCGGTTAAACAGAGTTTGACCGAGTTCACCGCGGTACGCACCGAGCTCGATGCTATAAAATCCGAACAGGTAGAGCTCAGTCATCTGCTTCAAAGAGCGGTACAACGAGTCGGGGTAGTGCGTTTCGACGCCTTTGAGGATACCGGCGGAAAGCTAAGCTTTGCGGCGGCACTGCTCGATAATAATGGGGACGGCATGGTTATCTGCGCCATTAACGGGCGCCAGGAAAGCAGATGCTATGCAAAGATGATTCGTCAGGGCGACTCGGAATATAATCTCTCGGGTGAAGAACGCCAGGCCATCTCTCAGGCGCTCGGCACTGTACCGAACAGGGCTTAGACTGGGCAGGGATAAAGAAAGGATGTGCGCTTTTGCGCAATACAGTGGGCAAGAAAATCGGCTTTCTGGGGCCGCGGGGCACCTATACGCAGGAAGCCCTTTTAAAACTTATGCTGGTTAGCGATGATGATATCGTCCCATACCCGACTGAAGCCGACGTAATTCGCGCAATTGAGCGCGGTGAGGTCGAGAAGGGCATCGTGCCCTTTGAAAACTCGATCGAGGGCTCGGTTACGGCAACACTCGACGTGCTCGCGTTCGAGGCCATCGATCTGGTTATAGAAAAGGAAGTTATCCTGCCGATCAACCATAGCTTGATGACGCAACCGGGGGCTACACTCTCCGATATCACAACCGTGGTGTCGCATCCGCAATCGATTGCGCAGTGCCGCAATTATCTCTCAAAGAATTTACCGCATGCGACAATCGAGCTTGCAGGCAGTAATGCCGGTGCGGCAAAGCTCGTCGCCGAAGATGGCGGCACCAAAGCCGCAATCGGCCCGCGGCTCGCCGCCCAGATCTACGGGCTTACCGTGCTCGACATCGGCATTCAGGATTTTGAAGACAACCAGACGCGTTTTGTTCTCGTCGGCAAAGAGCCGGCAGAGCGCACCGGCAAAGATAAAACATCAATCGTCTGTTTTATCTACGAAGACCGGCCGGGCAGCCTGCTTCTTATCCTGCAGGAATTCTCTTACCGGTATATCAACCTGACAAAAATTCAGTCGAGGCCGACAAAAAAGGCGCTCGGCGAATACTGTTTCTTCATCGACTTCGCCGGGCATATCGAAGACGATGTTATTAAGCCGGCGCTTAAGTGCTTGGGTTGCAAAGTGCGGGAAGTAAAGGTTTTAGGATCGTATCCAATGGCAAATGGGGTGGCTGAATAAATGTTAGACATGAGATGGGTCCGCGATAATTTAGATACCGTACAACAAGCGCTGAAGAACCGCAACTCGAATCTAGACCTTACCCGTTTCCGCACGCTCGATGAAGAGCGCCGCCGCTTTATCGTTGAGGTGGAGCGGCTTAAGAACCTGCGAAACGTAGTAACCGGCGAGATCGCCACATTGAAAAAAGCCGGTCAACCGGCCGAAGAAAAGATCACAGCCATGCGCGAGCTTGGCGACAGCATAAAAGAACTCGACGACCGCCTTGCCGAACTCGAGGACAAGCTTAAGAAACTCATGTTCGATATTCCCAACGTTCCCGATGCGAGCGTTCCCGTCGGTGTGGATGAATGCGCCAATGTAGTGGTGCGCACCTGGGGCGAGAAACAAAATTTTCGCTTCACGCCAAAGCCGCACTGGGATTTGGGTATCGACCTCGGTATTTTAGATTTCGAGCGCGCGGCAAAAATTACGCGCACGCGCTTTGTCGTCTACTGGGATTTGGGCGCACGGCTGGAGCGGGCGCTTCTTAACCTCATGCTCGACATGCATACGCAAAAACATGGTTACACCGAGGTGTTTCCGCCGATTCTGGTCAACGACGCAAGCCTTATCGGCACGGGTCAGCTGCCGAAATTCGCGGAAGACCTGTTTAAAATTCAAGACGATAACCTGTATTTGATTCCGACCGCCGAGGTTCCGGTCACCAACATCCACCGCGATGAGGTGCTCTCGGGCGACGATCTGCCGCGCCACTACTGCGCCTACACGCCGTGCTTCAGAAGCGAAGCGGGCGCCGCCGGTAGAGACACGCGCGGTATTATCCGGCAGCACCAGTTCAATAAAGTCGAGATGGTAAAGTTCGTTCATCCCGACACATCATTCGATGAACTGGAAAAACTAACGAATAACGCCGAGGCGATCCTGCAAGCACTCGACATTCCGTACCGCGTCGTGGCGCTGTCCACCGGCGATTTAGGGTTCTCAGCGGCCAAGACGTATGACCTGGAAGTCTGGCTGCCGGGCTTTGGCGGTTACAAGGAAATCTCGTCATGCTCGAATTTTACCGACTTTCAAGCGCGCCGTGCCAACATCCGGTTCCGTGAGAACCCTAAAGCAAAGCCGCAGTTCGTGCATACGCTGAACGGCTCCGGGCTTGCCATCGGGCGAACCGTTGCCGCGGTGCTTGAGAACTACCAGCAAGAAGACGGCACTGTTCTCATCCCGGAAGCACTTAAACCGTATATGGGCGGTGCCGAGCACATCCGAGCGCAAAAGTTCTAAAAACGAGCGGCTGAAAGAAAACTTGTGCCGGCGCAGTTGGTATATGTTTTTCAACCACGACAAAATGTGGTACACTACCGTTTGAAAAATACGGCGCTTCATGCCGCTACATGGAGAGATGGCAGAGTCCGGTTGAATGCGGCGGTCTTGAAAACCGTTAGGGGCGTAAGTCCCTCGGGGGTTCGAATCCCTCTCTCTCCGCCATATTAATAAAGCCCCCGATTCTAGCAAGGGAGCTTTATTTTTTCCACTTGTTACGTTGCCTCAAATTCATATCGAATAAGCATGGGATTATGCTACGCTAATGAATAGACAATGTTACAGAGTATCAACCACAACATATATCGTAGAGGGCCTCATAAGTAAGGAGTCGCTATGTCGGACAAATCAATAATTATCATCGGTGCAGGTATTGGGGGGTTGTGCACGGGTTGTTACGCGCAGATGAACGGCTACCAATCGCAGATTTTCGAGATGCACAACAAACCGGGTGGTCTCTGTACGGCATGGAAACGCAACGGCTACACGTTTGACGGTTGTATTCACTGGCTCACCGGCTCCGGTCCGGGAATGGATTTTTACGATTGGTGGCTCGAACTCGGCGCGTTGCAAAACCGCACCATCATCGACAGCGAGTACTTTATCCGGTTTGAAGGACGCGACGGCAACGTCATGTACGTCTACAGCGACATCGACAAATTCGAGCAGCACCTCAAAGAGCTGGCGCCGGAGGATAGCGCCGTTATCGAAGAGCTTGCCCGCGATGTGCGAACCATGTCGAAGCACGTACCGCCAATGGGCAAACCGCGAGAGTTGATGGGGCTCTTCGATATGATTAAGATGTTGCCGGACGGTGTTCCGTATATCCGGGCGTTCAATAAATACACCGGCATTACGCTCGAACAATTTGCACAGCGTTTTACCAACGAGTTTGTTCGCGAAGCGTTCTTGAACTTCTTCAGCGTGGCAGACGAGGCGGCGAGCGGTCTGGTAATGACTTTGGTAACGTTTAACTTGAAAACCGGAGGGTATCCGGTAGGGGGTTCGCTTGAATTTTCCAAAGCGATTGAGCAGCGATATCTCGACCTTGGCGGTAATGTGCAGTACAAATCTCCTGTCGAAAAAATTCTCGTTGAGGATGATCGTGCGGTCGGTGTGCGTCTTGCCGACGGCACCGAGCACCGGGCCGATATCGTCGTGTCGGCCGCCGACGGCCGGGCGACGATCTTCGACATGCTCGACGGCAAGTACGTGGGCGACGAAATTCAATCCCTCTATAAAACGCTCACGCCATACCAATCGGCAGTGCAGATTTCACTTGGTATTGCACGCGATCTCTCAAACGAGCCGCACTCCCAAGTCTTCCCATTGCGCGAGCCGCTGGTCGTCGGTGCAACCCGCCGCGACTATCTTATGATGCGCCATTTTTGCTCCGACCCAACTATGGCTCCGACGGGAAAATCGGTAATCACCGCGATTATTCCGTGCGATTACGATTCCTGGGATAAGCTTAAAGCAGCCGGTGATGAAAAGTATCAAGCCGCTAAAGAAGCGATCGCTAAGGCGATTATCGGGGAAATCGAAGCACGCTACCCCGGGATCACTGAGCAGATTGAGACCGTTGACGTAGTGACGCCGGTTACGTATACGCGCTACACCGGCACCTGGAAAGGCTCGTTTATGAGCTGGTTTGATTCACCCGAGGCCAACAAAATCGCCTGGGGCAAGGGCATACCCAACAAGCTGCCCGGCCTCGCGAGCTTCTACATGGTAGGCCAATGGGTGTCGATCCCGGGTGGTGTTCCGGTCGGGTTGATGACCGGGCGTAATCTTATACAAGTGCTCTGCCGCAACGATAAAAAACGGTTCGCTACAACCAAGCCGTAAGCCGCAGGGCAATGCATCGCACGGCTCAGGAAGATGAGCACGTAGCACGCTTATTTGCGTCTCGTGGGAGCAGTGATGTGGCCGCGATGGCGGGTGGACAAAACTCAAAGTCTCATGTATAGTATTTATCTGTCAATCATCAGGAATTTCCTGATTGGAGAGATGGCCGAGTCGGTCGAAGGCGCTCGCCTGCTAAGCGAGTAGGGGGTTATAAACTCCCTCGAGGGTTCGAATCCCTCTCTCTCCGCCAGCGCGAGGCGACCCTCGCGTGAAAACAGAACAGCTGTGCCCGTAGCTCAGCCGGATAGAGTGCTTGACTACGAATCAAGAGGTCGGGGGTTCGAATCCCTCCGGGCACGCCAAAGGATTTCAAATAGAGGGCTTTCAGCCCTCTATTTTTATCTTCTCTCGCATAGCATAAACCGCAAATGCGTTGATAGAAGTACCGCCAAATCATACTTCAATAATAATTACTATATGGTTTAGCCCTCTAATTAGCTTCCGCACAATTCATAGTTCACTGAGATGACGCGCTTAATACGCAGACCGTCGTTTTCTTTGACAAGATATTTAAAATTACGTGCTCATAGGCATCCAACCATATGCCGATAGGTAACAAAGATGCAGTTGGAAGGAGCTGGGAGCGTGTCTGTTAATCAGAGCGATAAGGCTAAGCATTTATTCTCATTAAGAATCAGATTAATCGTACTATTGCTGGTAACGGTCTTACCGTTCGTGGCATTTTTTATATTTAAGGCTTATGATATCCACCAAAAATTTGAACAGGAAGCGAAAGATCAGAACTTACAGATCGCGAAAAACCTGGCTCACGAGGTTGACGGTTATGTTACGGCAACAGGCGACATATTATTACCAATTGCTCAAAGCAAAGAAGTGCGCACGCAAAACTTCCCGGAAGTAACTAACTTACTTAATAATATTATTGGCCGGCATCCCGGCTTTACAGTGATTCAGTTTGTCGGCCTTAACGGTGACGTCAAGGCAATTGCAACACTCGGCGCAGCCAATTCTAGCAGCCCGCAGCCAAAAAATGTTCGCAACCTGATGTACTATAAGCGGGGCATTGCAGGAAACGGCATCTCGATTGGTTGTACGGTTTTTGAAAGCATTGGCAGCAATAAAACAAGGCCGATTGTTCATATTACCTATCCGGTATTTAATTATGCCGGCAAAAAAATCGGTTTCGTGGCGGCCGGGTTTGACCTTACAAGGTTGCAAGACCAGATTATGCAGGTAGCAAAGCCAAATAAACTTGTAATCGGAGTTCTGGACGAAAACGGGACCATTCTAGCAAGGAGCCAAGACCCACAAAAATGGATCGGCAAGAACATGGCAAAGCAAGTCAACCTTGCACAGATGGTGCGCGAGCGTGAGGGTGTTGGAAAAGTCGCTCAGCTTGGCGGAATCGACTGGATAGTCGGCTTTGCCTCAGGAGCCAAAGCACCATGGTACGCCCGGGTCGGAGTAGACGAGAATGTTGTTCATGATCGCGCTGCTGTGGAGCTCACGCACCAAGCAATAATTTTTATACCGTTATTACTTATCGCTATAATCGGATGGCTTTGGATCGGCCGGGCGGTAAGCCGCCTGCATGAGGACACCGAGCGATTAACCCTGATCGACCCGCTTACAAAACTCTTCAACGGTCGTAAGCTATACAGTGACCTTGCTGCAGAGCTTGCACGGGCACGCCGCTATGGTGACGCGCTGTCCTTCATAATGCTCGATGTCGACCATTTCAAATACTATAATGACCGGAACGGGCACCAGGCGGGCGATCACCTACTTTGTGGGCTCTCGGACATTATACGCGATGCTATTCGCGAGGCCGATATGGTATATCGCTACGGCGGCGAGGAGATATGCGTGATCCTCCCCTCGACCGGCAATGAGGGCGCACGTGTAATAGCCGAGCGTTTGCGTGATCGCGTTTACAATGCGGATATTCATGGTAAGGAGCTTCAGCCTCTCGGGGCGCTAACGATCTCGCTTGGTATCGCTTCGTACCCGGCTGATTGCTTAACCAGTGAAGATCTCATTAGATATGCGGATATTGCTCTTTATAGCGCAAAACACCGCGGCAGGAATCGGATCGAGTCATATGCCGATCTTGCCGGCACAAGCGGTGGAACACGCTTAAGCGCCGACGGTGTGCTGCATACCGGCTGCATGCGAGATAATCTAGCAGCATGCGCTATACTTGATCTTGATGCAAGCTACAAACTTTTATGTGATAAGACGGGCGACGCAATATTTATCCTGGAGGCGCATGATGATTCGCGTGGGCGTATTGCTGCGGCGAACCAGAAGGCCGCTGATATGTATGGTTGCACAATCGACGAACTTCTCGCTCTTGGTATTCAGGATTTAGAGCATAAAGGCCCAAGCGCTTCAAGGTGGGGTTCGTGGCGCAAGGTAATCGAGACCGAATGGATGAGGGTCGAGGCGACACATCGAACAAAAGACGGTAAGACGGTACCTGTCGAAATTCACGCCGGACCGTTCTCAATTGGCAACCGTAGGCATATCTTAGCGTCGGTTAGGGATATCTCGGCACGCAAAAAAGCGCAGGAAGAGCTTAAATTTAAGTCTAAGCTTCTTGATACGGCGACAGATTCCGTAATCGTCCACGATCTTGATGGTAATATGCTTTATGTCAATGAAGCGGCGTACACAACACGAGGGTATACGGAGGAAGAGCTTCTTAATTTGCCGCTAGAGCACCTAGATAATTTGCCGCGGGCAGAAGAGGGCGAAAAGAAGCAGCACCTGGATGAACTTTATGCCAGCGGCGGCAACGTGTTCGAAACGGGGCATGTAAGGAAAAACGGAACAGTAATGCCGGTTGAAGTCAGTGCTCGATCTCTGGAGTGGAATGGTAAACCGGTCATAGCAAGCATCGTCCGAGATATATCCGATCGCAAGCAAGCAGAAGAAATGCTCAGCTTCATGGCCTATTATGACGCATTAACCGGTTTGCCAAACCGAATGCTTCTAAATGATCATCTCGAATTATCAATTGCGCATTGCAGGCGAGACGGCGGCATGCTGGCGATAGTTTGTCTTGATGTCGATAATCTAAAAACTATAAACGATACGCTCGGATATAGCACAGGCGATGAGCTTCTGAGAAACATAGCCGAGCGTCTCACGGGATATATCCATGAGGGCGATACCGTTGCACGCGTCAGCGGCGATGAATATGTTCTATTGTTATCTGATGTGGCGCATGCCGAAGGTGTAGCTAAAATAGCACAAAATGTGCTAGGGGTGATCGAGCAGCCATTTGAGATAGATGGCCATGAGATATATACTGCGGCAAGCGCCGGAATAAGCTTGTACCCGCTTGATGGCACTGATGCACAATCGCTGTTACGCAATGCCGATACTGCCCTTCACCGGGCGAAAGAGCAAGGTAAAAACAACTACCATTTCTACGCATCATCGATGAACGAATCGGCTTGCAAGCAGTTTATGATTGAGAATAGCTTGCGCAAAGCCCTTGAGAATCAGGAGTTCATCCTTTACTACCAACCGCAGGTCAACATCATGAGCGGTAAGATGTTCGGTATGGAAGCGCTACTGCGGTGGCATCATCCAGAATTAGGTCTTGTGCCGCCGATGGATTTTATTCCGGCAGCCGAGGAGACCGGTCTTATCGTACCGATCGGGGAGTGGGTACTTCGCGAGGCATGTGGACAGTTAAAGCAGTGGCAGGATAAAGGCCATGCGGATATTAAGGTATCGGTAAATCTTTCAGTAAAACAATTTGAGCTGAAGGATCTCGTGGAAACGGTCGAACAGGTACTTGCCGATACAGGCCTCGACCCAAGATATCTCGAACTCGAGATCACAGAGAGCATTGTTATGCGTGATGCAGATCGAGCAATCGCGATTCTGAAATGCTTTGACCAGATGGGTATTCACGTCTCAATAGATGATTTCGGGACCGGCTACTCATCCCTAAGCTACCTTAAACAATTCCCGGTCAGAAAACTAAAAATCGACCGGTCGTTTATCCGTACGCTTGAAACCAGTGATAACGACGCCGCGATTGTTACGGCGATTGTGGCCATGGCGCGCAGTCTCAACCTTGGCGCGGTCGCAGAAGGCGTCGAGACGCACGAACAGCTTGAGTTCTTGCGGTCGCTGCACTGCCATGAGATGCAGGGTTTCTTGTTTAGCAAACCGGTACCCGCCAGCCAGATCGAGCGAATTCTCTTGGATGACAACCGTCTTTGCGCCTAGCGTAGAGAACGGCTAGCTCGCCGCACCTATGATTCTGCGCACATACGTTATGGTTTCCCGATACGGGGGTATTCCCGCATATTTACGTACGGCACCGGATCCTGCATTATATGCCGCCAGGGCCAAATCCCAACGACAAAATCGCTTATACTCGGTGTTTAAGATTCGGGCCCCTGCCTCGAGCTGTGCGCCCGGTGATGTCTTGAACCTTGAGAGCTTATACCCAAGCGCTTTTACATTATGCGGCATTACCTGCGTAAGCCCAAGAGCCCCTTTTTTTGAAACCGCCCGGTAGTTCCATCTCGATTCTTGCCGCACCAGCGCAAGAAATAGCTTCGGGGGAATCTTGTACTTCTTGGCGATTAGCGTAGCCTGCTCCGGCAGTGAGCGCACCTTTGGCGATGACGGTGCAACTGGCGATACCGGCGGCTTTGTCGGTACGGTCATCGGAGGTGGTAGGGGCGCGCTGGGCGGCTCTATGGGAACGGCTGGTGATACCGACGTTTCTGGTGATATGGCTCCAGGCGCTGTCACTGTGTCTGTGGCTTCCGGGCCGGGTATGTCCGTGGTTGTCGGGCTGACCGAATCGGCGCATGCGATACTTTGGGCGCCCACGAGGATAAATGCCGATAAAACCAACCGTGTGCCGACCCACCTAATGAATGGATGTAATCTGCTCATGATATCCTCCTCCGGTTACCGTTACCCAAAGCAGAATAATTGTATCCATGCTCGCGTCAAGCTACGCGCAGTTGCTCTATGATCATATTTACCTTGTATCGAGGGTTTAGCCGGGTGTGGCGCCGGTGATGCTGCGACAGCTTTTGCAAAGGGTAGAACCGTAATCGTGACCGTGATACGCTAGGGGCGGTAACGCTACAATACATGCGGCTGATACTAAGGTAGGACAGAGCGCGTTGAAAACGGGTGCAAAATGGATGATGACATTATCTACATGCGTATGGCCATTGATGAGGCAAAAATGGCTGCCGAAGCCGATGAGGTGCCGGTTGGCGCCGTTGTTGTATGCGGTGATGCGGTTGTAGCGGTTGCTAGAAATGAACGTGAAGAGCGTGAGGTAGCGACCGCTCATGCCGAGATACTAGCGATTGAGGCGGCTTCGAAGAAACTCGGTCGCTGGCGCTTGAGCGACTGCACGATCTACGTGACAAAGGAGCCATGCCCGATGTGCGCCGGTGCCATCTTTCAAGCCCGGATGAAGCGGCTTGTGTACGGCCCATCCGATCAGAAATCAGGAGCCGCCGGTTCGCTCTACAATATAGTTCACGATGAGCGTCTTAACTGGCGTCTTGAGGTCACGAGCGGTGTGCTCGAAGATGAAAACGTCCGACTCCTTCAGGATTTTTTCCGAAAGCGCAGGAAAAAGGAAGAACCGGAAGGATAACCGACCGGTTCGTGCGTCATTGTGTTGCACTACATTACCTGATAGAATTATTACGCGTCGGGGCGAGGCGGTGGCATCGCCCCGCTGCTATATGTTGGAGGAGTCGCATAGTCCGGTCGAGTGCGGCGGTCTCGAAAACCGTTAGGCCCTTTAGGGCCTCGAGGGTTCGAATCCCTCCTCCTCCGCAAAATAGAGAGACAGGGAGACTATGTCTCTCTATTTTTTTCCGCGGCAGAAAGGCAGCCAAGCTCTTGCCAAGATATGTGAAATCAAGGCTGTCTATGATAAAATTGCGTGGTAAATTTAATAATTTAATTCGCGTTCGGAGAAGTCGCATAGTTCGGCCTAGTGCGCGCGACTGGAAATCGCGTTGGCGGTAACCCCGCCTCGAGGGTTCGAATCCCTCCTTCTCCGCCGATGACCGTGCTAGGTGGGGAGGCAGCGGTGCCCTGTTCTCGCAATCCGCTATAGCGAGGCTGAATTCCTGCTCGAGGCTACCCGGTTGTAAGGTCGGTTGTGGCGCAAGTGGTGTTGAAAGCTGGGTCCTGCGCAACGAAAACTCGTGAACCCCGTGAGGTCCGGGAGGAAGCAGCGGTAAGCGGGCCATTTCGTGTGCCGCAGGGAAGCCTGGCTGGAGCCAACTACGCGGCAACGCTTGGGGCCGGATGTCAACAGCAGGTGCACGGTCGTCATATTTTCTTTCTTAAATTCGCTTGCGGAGCGGGTATTTTTGTCCAACCTTTGAGCCGACCGGAGGCTTACCTTGGCGTATATGTCACTGTATCGCAAATGGCGACCACAGACCTTCGATGAGATCGCCGGGCAACCCCATATCACCCAGACGTTAAAGAATGCCATTGAAAAGGGCCGGATCGCGCACGCATACCTTTTTTGCGGGCCGCGCGGTACCGGCAAAACAACAACGGCACGTGTGCTTGCTAAAGCGATTAATTGCGAGCAAGGGCCGACGACTACGCCTTGTAACAAATGCACATCATGTGTCTCTATTAACGACGGCACCTCGATGGACGTGCTTGAGCTCGATGCTGCGTCAAACAGCAAAGTCGATGAGATCCGCGAATTTTTGGAGCGGATCCCTTATAGCGCCACAGAAGGAAACAAGAAGGTCTATATCATCGACGAGGTTCATATGCTTTCACCGGCCTCGTTTAACGCTCTGCTAAAGACCCTGGAGGAGCCGCCGGAGCATGTCGTCTTCGTGCTGGCAACCACCGAAACCCATAAGGTGCTTCCCACGATATTATCGCGCTGCCAGCGGTTCGATTTCAGGCGCATCTCCGTAGCCGATATCGAAGAGCGCTTAAAGACAGTCGCCGAGGCGGAGCAAATTGCAATTTCCGATGATGCGATCACGCTGATCGCCAACCACGCCCAGGGGGCGCTTCGTGACGCGCTTGGCGTGCTCGACCAGCTCGCATCGTATTCGAAAGAAAAGATCAGCCTCGCCGATGTCACCGCGCTTTTAGGTGTAACCGACAGCCAATTGCTGATCTCGTGTACCGACATGTTGGTCAACAGCGATTTAGCAGGCGGTCTGGTGCTAATCGAACAGCTCGTGGCGGGCGGAACCGATCTGCGCCAGTTCGTGCTTGATCTCGTGCGCCATCTTCGCGATTTGTTCCTGACCAAGACCGTTCCGGGCCGGCGCATCGGCGCCATACCCGATGAACTCTACGAGCGCTTTAAAGCGCAGACTGCGGCGGTTGATCCGCGCTCGCTCATGTTTTTTATCAACACCCTAAATGAGGTATATAACCAATCCAGATGGGCGGCCGATATTCGTTTGAGCTTAGAAATCGCGCTCTTTAAGATGGTGCGATCGAGCGATGACGTTTCGACGGAGTCGATGCTTCACCGGATCGAGCGTTTGGAAGCAACACTTGCAAGCGGCGAGAATCCGGCGTCAGCAACCAGCTCAACGGCGTCTGCGTTCGTACAGCTTTCACCGGAGGCTGCCGGACCGCAAGCCGTTAAGGGTAACGCGCCAGCGACTGACAGCGCACCGGCTTCTGTGCGGACAAAAAAGACGGAATGCACACCAACCGCTAAGCAAACCGGCGGCGCAGCAGCGCACGCGGGTGAAGCGCCTGCGATTGAGACACTGGATATAGGGGAGATGAAACGAGCGTGGCCGCAGGTGCTAAAGATAATTAAAGAGAAGAAGAAAACGCGCTACAATTTCTTTGCAGCGGCTAAGCTCATGCGCATCGAGCAGGGTCGGTTGGTACTTGCGCTTAAAGAAAGCGATAAGACGTTTGTCGAGAGTCCCGAGAATATGCGGCTCTTGCGAGATGCGGTAAAAGTTGCGAGCGGTATCGATGTTCCGATTATCTGCGAGCTCGCAAACGGCGGCACCAAGACCGTTGCCGTCGTTGAAACCGATGCCCCCGAAGGGCACACTTTGGCTGTCGACGAGTATGTTAAACTAGTGCAGAATACATTTGGCGCCAAAATTGTTGAGGATATTTCCATCGATAATATGGAAAAAAGCCAGGAGGACAAATAGATGAAAATGCCGGGGAATATGGGCAACATGATGAAACAAGTCCAAAAAATGCAGGCCGATATGGCCAAAGTTGACCAGGAGCTCGCCGAAACTAACGTAGAAGCGAGTGCCGGCGGCGGCGCTGTTAAAGCGATCGTTACCGGGAAACAGCAGGTAGTTGAGATTATAATCGACCCGGCGGTTGTCGACCCCGAGGACGTTGAGATACTTCAGGACATGATCGTCGCCGCGGTAAACGAGGCAATCAGGCAATCGCAGGAGCTTGCCCAGCAGAAGATGGCGGCAGTAGCCGGACCGCTTGCCGGCGGCTTAGGCGGAATGGGTCTACCGGGGTTTTAGCGGCACCGCGCTTTCGCAGCTGCTACAGTCTGTCTATCCACCCCTCGCTTGTCCAAGAATAATCTTCCAGAATACGGTATAATGGGTATGCCGCACTTCAAGATTAATCATAAAGGTGGAACTATATATGGCTTATTATGCTGGGCCGGTCGCGAGCCTTATTGAAGAACTCTCAAAATTACCCGGTATCGGACCGAAAACCGCACAACGCCTCGCATTTTATATCCTGAAAAGCTCGTCGAATGAGGCGAAGAAACTGAGTAAGGCAATCGATGAGGTCAAGGATAAAATCCGTTTTTGCGATGAGTGTTTTAACGTTACCGACCAGGTTACCTGTGAGTTTTGCCGCAACACCAGCCGTGAACAGAACGTTATCTGTGTTGTGGAAGAGCCGCGCGATATCGTAGCCCTTGAAAAAACCGGCGAGTTTAAGGGGCTCTACCACGTGCTGCAAGGCGCCATTTCGCCGATTGACGGGGTCGGGCCCGATGATATCCGTGTCAAAGAACTTTTAAAGCGTCTCGGCGAGCGGGATGTGGACGAGATCATTATCGCAACAAACCCCAATATCGAGGGTGAGGCGACAGCGATGTATCTGGCCAAGCTCGTAAAACCGCTCGGCATTAAGGTGTCGCGCATAGCAAGCGGCCTGCCGGTTGGCGGCGATCTTGAATACGCCGATGAGATTACGCTCGGTCGCGCCCTTGAAGGCCGACGAGAAATGTAGTTTACTCGTATTGGTAGCAGATTGTAGCAAAAATTATCGCGGTGATTAGGTATACATTCAGGCATCCCGTTGATTTGCATAATTAACCGTTTACCGTCAAATATTGCCGTTCGCGGTGATTTTATTTACAGGTGTATGTAACACGCGTAAAATGCTTCTATTGGCCTTCTACCGGCCACTTGGGAGCATTATGTTTTTAGTATTTTGGAGGTGACTACATGGCAGAGGAGAAACTTACCGAGATACGCTGGCACGCACGGGGCGGCCAGGGCGCGGTTACCGCTGCGAAACTACTCGCAGAGACCGCCCTGTCGCAAGGGCAGTATTTCCAGGCATTCCCTGAATACGGCCCGGAGAGAATGGGTGCTCCGATTCGAGCGTATACAAGAATTAGCAAGAATCCAATCTATATACGCAGCAGTATCACTAATCCCGGTATCGTGACGGTTCTCGACCCGACCCTTTTGGGCGTAGTCGATGTGGCCGCAGGTTTGGACGCGGATGGCGCGTTAATCGTTAACACGAACAAGACGCCGGCCGAGATCCGCGAGCAGATGGGTTTAACAGGTCATAAGATTTACACAGTCGATGCGAGTAAAATCGCAAAAGAGACTATCGGCAGAGCAATTCCAAATACGCCGATGATGGGTGCGTTAGTCAAAATCCTTGGGACGATGTCAATCGATGATGTGGCGGGTTATGTCCGCAAATCGTTTGGCAAGAAATTCTCGGAGGAGATTATCGAGGGCAACGTGAAAGCCGTCAAGCGCGCCTACGCGGAGGTGAAAGGCGAATAATGAAGAAGTGGGATACGACTGGCATTGAGAACTGGGGATGGAAAAAGCAGCCGCTTGGCGCAACAATTCCGACCGCAGGAAATGCCGTTGATAATAAGACCGGTGGCTGGAGAACAGAGCGGCCGGTACAAGATGCAGAGAAGTGCACGAACTGCCTCCTCTGCTGGATTAACTGCCCCGATTCGTCCGTTCGCGTAAAGGATGAGAAGTGGGACGGCTTTGATTACGAGCATTGCAAAGGCTGCGGTATCTGTGCCAAAGTCTGCAATGTCGGCGCAATTACTATGATAAACGAAAGGGGCGAGGAGTAATGGCTACCACAATAGCGACGCAAAAACCTGTTGCGATGACCGGTAACGGCGGCTGTGCGCTCGCCATGAAACAGATTAATCCCGATGTCGTTGCGGCGTATCCGATTACGCCCCAGACGACAATTGTTGAAGAGTTTGCCAGCTACGTAGCAAACGGTGCGGTTGATACCGAGTACATCAACGTGGAGAGCGAGCACAGTGCGATGAGCGCATCAATGGGCGCATCCGCTGCCGGCGCCCGCGTTATGACGGCGACAAGTTCACAGGGCTTGGCGTATATGTGGGAGCTTCTTTCAATTGCGGCAGCGATGAGATTGCCGATCGTCATGCACAACGTCAACCGCGCGCTGTCCGGTCCGCTCAACATTCACTGCGACCAATCCGATTCGATGGGTGCACGTGATATGGGTTGGATTCACCTCTTTGGTGAGAATGCGCAGGAAGCATACGACAACACGATCATGTCGATTCGTATCGCCGAGCATGCCGACATCTTACTGCCGGTAATGGTGCTCTACGACGGCTTTATCATCAGCCACGCGATCGATCGTTTCGAGGTGCTCGAGGACGCTGATGTAAAAGCGTTCGTCGGCGAGCGCATTCCCGAGCGAGCGTTGCTCGATACCGATAACCCGATGACGTTCGGCCCGTTCGTTATGCCCGCGTACTATACCGAGCACCGTTATGCGATGCGGAACGCACTCATGAAAGCCAAAGACGTCGTGCTCGAGGTAAGCAAAGAATACGGTGCGCTCACCGGGCGTACGTACGGCCTCTTCGAGGAGTACAAGCTCGACGACGCCGAGATAGGCATTGTCGTAATCGGCTCAACCGCCGGTACGGCGAAGTACGTTGTCGATGAGATGCGCGCTAAAGGCATCAAAGTCGGCGTACTAAAACCGAGGCTCTTCAGGCCGTTCCCGGCAGAAGAGATCGCCGGTGCGCTTTCGCACCTTAAAGCGGTTGCGGTTATGGATCGCGCCGACTCTCTTGGTGCAGCCGGTGGCCCGGTCAGTCTCGAGGTTGCAAGCGCGCTCTACGGCGTCGCAAATCGGCCAGAGGTTCAGGGCTACGTGTACGGTCTCGGCGGTCGTGAGGTCGGCCCGGATCTTATCGGGTCAGTAGTTGAAGATTTGCAGAAGATCGCTGCCGGCGACAAGCCTACGACAGCGGCGAAATATCTTGGAGTAAAGGAGTAGAGGCACATGGCAACGATTAAAGAGCTCAGCAAAAGAGAAGATCTCTTAAGCGGCGGACATAGCCTATGCGCTGGTTGCGGTGCCTCCATTGCAGTACGCCAGGTGTTACTTGGCGTACGGGGGCCGGTTGTGTGCGGCTCAGCGACAGGCTGTCTTGAGGTTTCAACAACCTCGTTCCCGATGACCGCATGGAAGACCTCGTTCATCCACAACGCGTTCGAGAACTCGGCGGCAACTATGTCGGGCGTTGAAGCAGCATACCAGGTGCTTAAGAGAAAAGGGAAAATCCCGGCGGATAAAAGGATAAAATTCGTCGCGTTCGGCGGCGACGGCGGTACGTACGATATCGGTCTTCAGTCGCTCTCCGGTGCAATGGAGCGCGGCCACGACATGGTTTACGTCTGCTACGATAACGGTGCCTACATGAACACCGGTATCCAGCGCTCGGGCGCAACCCCGTTCGGCGCATCGACAACAACGTCGCCGGCCGGCAAAGCAGGGCAGGGCAAGCCGCAGTGGAGGAAAGATCTCACGCAGATCATGGCGGCGCACCACATTCCGTATGTGGCGCAAGCGAGCGTTAGCCACTGGAAAGATCTCGTCGACAAAGCCGAAAAGGCGTTTGCAGTCGAAGGCCCAGCGTTCTTAAACGTGCTCGCACCGTGCCCGCGCGGCTGGCGTGTACCGAACGATATGACGATCGAGATCGCCAAGCTCGGTGTGCAGACCGGCTTCTGGCCGCTCTACGAGATTGTCGACGGCGAGTACAAGATCAGCTTTAAGCCAAAAGAGCTAAAGCCGGTTGTTGATTTCTTGAAGCCGCAAGGCCGCTTCAAACACCTCTTTAAGCCGGGCAACGAGCAGCTGCTCGAAACTTTCCAGTCTGAAGTAACGAAGAGCTGGGAGAAATTAAAGAAACTCGCCGGCGTTGAATAATAGAGAAGCAGATCTTAAGTATCCGGTGAATCGGTAATAAATCAGTAATTAAAAGAGGATGGTTCTAACTGAACCATCCTCTTAAGTTTAATGGCGAAACTTTTACATTCCGCCATTTTTATTTTGTAAAACTTTATGCAACTTCCTTCGTATCGGTCGTTTCCTGCGACTTCTCCGGCACTACACGAAGTTTAACCTTATGTATTCCCGAATACATAGTACAGGCAACTCAGTAGTTAAAGAAGCTCTCAAGCGCCGCGCAGGATAAGAACATTGCAGCTACTGCAATTGCCGCAGTCGTCCAGTTCAGCGCGAGAAACGCTGCTGTCGCTAATGAACAGAAGAAGCCGATCTTGGCGGCAAAGATTTTCGGCCCAGCGTTTATAGGCTTGCTCCCCAGCTTGAACACTGAGATTATGGCGCTAGAAAGCTTAGCCAGCGGGCTGTACTTTTTATAACCGAAGCCCCGTAATCCGAAATCAACTGTCATAAACGCCATTAAAGCAACGTTATATGCTTTGTACGGCTGCAAAACAAATAGTGAAACCAGCAGGGCGATTACAGCCATAGTGGCTATAAGCCGCACACCTGTTTCACTGACTTTTTCCGTCGACGTTGGGCAGGCCCCGGAAATTTTCTTGCTGCCTTTTATGGCTTTAAGCTGTACGTTTGATCCATCTGCTTTTTCGAACGAAGGTGGACACATACTCGACATATTTTCACTTCCCTTTTTAGATATAGCGGTCCTTGGGCTCATATCCGCACGAATGTGTTATCTGCTGCAAAATATCGGTAAAAATCGGCAGTTACATTAGACTTAACGCTAAAAATCTTAGCAAAAACCATGCTAGGTGATGATAAGAGAGAACATCGTTCATTAAAGTCAGTGCTAATATTGACTAGTTGGTTTGGGCACTTCCTATTCTTGAGGAACGATGGCTCGTTTTCAACTTATGCCTTTTTACAGGAGTTTAAGGGCTTAATCGGTAACGGTACGGCCTTTGGTAGCCAACTTTTTACTCTATATAGTAATGGTTCTCTTACCGGCAAGCCTCGCGCTAGCATCGCTATCCTTGGGAATTTCTTTGCCTATGTATCTGGCTTTTC
Organism: Candidatus Aquicultor sp.; assembly: GCA_036504445.1. Taxonomy (NCBI): domain Bacteria; kingdom Bacillati; phylum Actinomycetota; class Candidatus Aquicultoria; order Candidatus Aquicultorales; family Candidatus Aquicultoraceae; genus Candidatus Aquicultor; species Candidatus Aquicultor sp. The sequence continues at coordinate 52,460 of DASXVE010000030.1, read as the reverse complement.
TCGTAGCTCTTCCTTTTGGTTTCTACATGCTTGGAACGCCTCGTTTCTGGTGGTATGGGTCAGAGGTCATTCTTTATCTTATCACTGCCATCCTAATGAGTATTGAATCGAAAAGTGTTAGAGTATATGATTTACAGACAAGATTATTAATCGTCTATGGTGGTATTACCAATTTTAGGATTGATGTAATGATGCAGCCGGATATCCCGTTTACCGAATACGAAAAGCAGGCGACTCGCGACGTCTATATCGTGATCGAGCCCATCGCTTTAAAAATCGAGCAGGGCGACATAGAGGACGCCCGCCATATGCTGGCGCGTTTAACGCTGTGGTTTCTCGATCAGATCGAGAAAGGTGAGCTGGAGCCGTGGAAGGCCCGAAACGCATACTTCTTGCTTAACGTATACCTCATCGACAATTACCCCGGCGATATCCTTGGTGAAGAAGCACAAGAGCTTATCTATGAGGGCACGCTGCTTCACGAATACGGCCAAGAGATGGGCCCGGATGTTGCCTACATGCGAAAGCTGGCTTCAGATTTGCTGGGTACATCCAACCCAAATCATTAATTTGCAACAGCCCCTTTACGTGACTTCGTAACAGCACTATGATGTTTTTATGCGCAAAATCCAGGGAGCACATTGCGCCATGTAACTTTATGCTACTACGACACCTTGCAGTACGTAACATTTTGGGTGCCTTAGCAACCATTTACTTCTCATCAATATCCAACTTAACACGATATATATAGCATAGTTATGTTTTTGCGCTTTAAAGCTCCAAGAGGGGATGATTACAGTATGAATCTTACTAAGCCCGCCCCGCCGTCAGAGGACAAACGCTGGCGGTTGGTGGAAGGCACGATGCGACGCAACGGTTATGAGCCCCATGCGCTCATCGAAACGCTTCACACAGTGCAGGAATCTTTCGGCTACATCGACGAAGATGCGCTTAAGTTCGTTTCAGCTTCGCTTCAGGTGCCGCTTGCTCGCGCCTATGGCGTCGCAACGTTTTATCACTTTTTTACGCTAAAACCCCAAGGCGAGCACACGTGCGTTGTTTGCACCGGAACCGCGTGCTATATCAAGGGGGCAAATGCCATCTTAGAGGCGATCAAAAATGAGTTTGGCATAACTCCCGGCGAGACAACCGATGATGGTAAGGTCTCGCTTCTTTCAGCACGGTGTTTGGGCTCGTGTGGACTCGCACCGGTAGCAGTGTTCGACGGTGAAATCGTCGGCAATTTAGATGCGCCGCGCGTCATCGAGCGGCTTCGGAGGTGGGTCGGCAATGACTAATGAAGAACTGAATGCAATCGCCAAAGCCGAGCAGGAATCGAAAGAGCGGTTCGAGCACGAGGTATGCGTATGTACGGCGGCAGGATGCTTGTCTGCTGGTGGCGATAAAGTAAAAGATGCGCTAACAGGCGAGATAGCCAGGCAGGGCAAAGACAAGAAGTGCTCCGTTAAAGGAGTCGGCTGTCTCGGGTTATGCGCAAAAGGACCGCTGGTTGCGGTCGAGTCACATGGCAAAAAAGATAAGCTGTATGAGGGCGTAACACTCGAGGATGTGCCGGCAATCGTGCAAACACTCGAGGCCACGGAAACTAAGGGTGCTGCGGCTGCGGGGCTTGAACGCTCAATGGACGAGCCGTTTTTTGCCAGTCAGGTAAAAGTTGTTCTCGAGAATATGGGCAAAATCGACCCCGAGCACATTGAGGATTACATCGCCGTTGGTGGTTACCAGACGTTGTATAAGGCTCTGACCGAGATGAGCCCGACCGATGTTATCGGCGAGGTTACCAAGAGCGGTCTGAGGGGCCGTGGCGGCGGCGGGTATCCGACCGGTTTGAAGTGGAGCACCGTCGCAAAAGCTAACGGCGGTGCGACTAAGTACGTCATTTGTAACGCCGATGAGGGCGACCCGGGTGCGTTCATGGACCGCAGCGTTCTTGAGGGCGATCCGCACCGGGTAATCGAGGGCATGGCGATTGCCGCGTATGCCATCGGCGCTCATCAGGGATTTATCTATGTGCGGGCGGAGTATCCGCTGGCAATTAAGACTTTAAAGAACGCCATTCGGCAAGCTGAAAAGATGGGCTTGCTCGGCAAAAATATTTGCGGTACGACGTTTAGCTTCGAACTGCACCTGCGTCTCGGGGCGGGAGCGTTCGTTACCGGTGAGGAAACCGCGCTGATCGCCTCGGTTGAGGGACGACGCGGCATGCCGCGCCCACGTCCGCCGTATCCGGCAGAGCGGGGCTTATGGGATTGCCCGACGCTTATCAATAACGTCGAGACGTTTGCTAATATCCCGGCGGTTATCCGCGAAGGCGGCGTGTGGTTCGCTGCAATCGGCACGGAAAAAAGCAAGGGAACGAAGGTGTTCGCGCTGGCCGGAAGTATTGTAAACACCGGTCTTATCGAAGTGCCGATGGGAACACGGCTTCGCGATATCATCTTTGATATCGGCGGCGGCATACCGGAAGGGCGCCGCTATAAAGCGGTGCAAACCGGCGGACCGTCGGGTGGCTGTATCCCCGAGCAGTTCTTAAACATGCCGGTCGATTACGAGTCGCTCCAGCAGGTGGGCTCGATTATGGGTTCGGGTGGTATGATCGTTATGGACGAGACGTCCTGCATGGTCGATGTCGCCCGCTACTTCATGGAGTTTTGCATGTCTGAGTCATGCGGCAAGTGTACCCCGTGTAGGGTCGGTACCGCGCAGATGTATGACATCTTATGCAAGATAACCGAGGGGCATGCGACACTCGAGGATATGGATATGCTTATTGAACTCTCCGACCTGGTGAAAAACACCAGTCTGTGCGGGCTTGGCCAATCGGCGCCGAACCCGGTGCTCTCCACGCTTCGCTACTTTAAGGACGAGTATATGGCACATATCGTTGATAAAACGTGCCCGGCAGGCGTATGTAAAATTTGCTCACCGGCCAAAGAACCGGTGGAGGTGAAGTCATGAAACAAGTTGCACAAAAACCAGGGCGCATAAAAACGCTTAAAATTGACGGTCGCGATGTTGCCGGCGGTGAGAATCAGGTAATCCTCGATGTCGCCCGCGAACACAATATTTTCATTCCGACCCTGTGCTACATCGAGGGGTTATCGGTCTCTGGGGGCTGCCGCTTGTGCCTCGTTGAGATTACCGGTATCCCGAAGCTCGTGCCGTCATGTACCACGCGTGTTGAGGAAGGCATGGAAGTCTTCACCGATACGGAGCGGCTGCGCAAGTATCGCATGATGATGCTTGAGCTGATCTTCTCCGAGCGCAACCACGTCTGTTCGGTCTGTGTTTCCAACCGCAACTGCGAGCTTCAAAGTCTTGCTAGGCGCTTGGGAATGACGCACGTACGCTACCCGTATCGCTATCCAAAGTTACAAGTCGATGCGTCGCACAACAAGTTTGCGATAGATCATAACCGCTGCACGCTGTGTACGCGCTGTTCGCGCATATGTCACGACATCGAAGGGGCGCATACCTGGAGCACAATGGGTCGCGGTATCAACAACCGGATGATTACCGATTTGAACCAGCCGTGGGGCGAGACGGAGACCTGTACGAGCTGCGGTAAATGCGTCAATATCTGTCCGACCGGGGCGCTCTTTGAAAAGGGCAAATCGGTCGCCGAGATGGTCAAGAAACCAAAGAGCTTGCCGTACCTATTGCACACACGGGAGGAATCATAATGAGTAAACCACGTATTGCGACCGTGTGGCTCGACGGCTGTTCCGGCTGTCACATGTCGCTTTTGGATATCGATGAGCGAATCATCGAGCTTAGTAAATCGATTGAGCTGGTCTACAGCCCGTTGGTCGATGCAAAAGAGTTCCCTAAAAATGTCGATGTCACTTTTGTGGAAGGGGCGGTCGGCAATGAGGAGAACCGGCACTTGATAGAGCTTATTCGCGAGCGCACAAAAACGCTGGTTGCGCTGGGCGATTGCGCCGTAACCGGTAATGTCGTTGCGATGCGCAATCGCTTTACCGTAACCGACGTACTCGAGAGAGCGTTTGGCGATACCGCCCCGTGCATCGAAGAGCTGTCGAACACGACCGACAGCGTGCCCGCGCTACTGCCGACAGCGGTACCGGTGCACGAGATCGTCGAGGTCGATGTCTTCGTTCCGGGCTGTCCGCCGCAGGCCGACCTCATTTATTCAGTAATTCAGGAGCTTTGCGCAGGCCGCATTCCTAATGTTGGCGCCAGCGTAAAGTTCGGTTAGGGGGATAGATATGGATCCTATTATTATTGATCCGGTAACCCGAATAGAGGGGCACGCCAGAGTTACGATACAGCTTGATGATGAGGGGCGCGCAACCAACGCGCATTTTCACATAACGCAGCTACGGGGTTTCGAAAAGTTCTGCGAGGGGCGCCCGTTTACCGAGATGCCCTCACTGATGGCGCGTATCTGTGGTATTTGCCCGGTCAGCCACTTATTGGCATCCGCCAAGGCGTGCGACCAGATTCTTGCTGTTACGATACCGGAGACTGCGGTAAAACTCCGCCAGCTTCTAAACTATGCGCAGATCGTGCAGTCGCATGCGTTGAGCTTCTTTTATCTCTCATCGCCCGATCTGCTGCTCGGTATGGATGCCGATCCGGCTAAGCGAAACGTCTTTGGCGTTATACAGCAGCACCCGGAGCGTGCAAAAGACGGCGTGCATTTAAGAAAGCTCGGGCAGGATATTATTGAGCGCCTTGCTGGAAAGCGAATCCACCCGTCGTGGGTTGTTCCGGGCGGCGTAAATGCACCGCTCGATAAAGAGAATCGCGAAGAGATCTTAGCGATGATGCCGGAGGCAAAACTGGTTATGCAGCGCACGCTTGATTGGTTTAAGCCGACGCTTGAAGCGCACCGTGAAGAAATTCGGGTATTTGCCAACTTCCCGACACTCTTTGCCGGCCTTGTCGACGAGCACGGCTCGCCCGATCACTATAGCGGGCGTTTGCGTATTATTGATTCGACCGGCATGATTATCGCTGATGAGCTTGACCCGGTTAAATACGATGATTATATTTCCGAAGCTACGGAAACGTGGTCGTACACGAAGTTCCCGGCGTATAAGCTGGCCGGGCATCCGGATGCGCCTTACCGCGTCGGTCCGCTGGCTCGTCTTAATGTGGCAAGCGCCATGGACACACCGGCGGCCGGGCAGGAATGGGCGGAGTTTCGCGATCTCGAACGTGGAGCGGTTTTGAGCTCGTTTTACTATCACTACGCTCGGTTGATTGAGATTTTGTTCGCGCTCGAGAAGATCGAGGAGCTGCTCTCAGATCCGGACATCTTAAGCCCGCGCGTACGGGCGTTTGCCGGTCCGAATAACCTGGAGGGCGTAGGCGTTATCGAGGCGCCGCGCGGTATCCTGGTGCATCATTACAAGATCGACGATGAGGGCCTTATTACTTGGGCGAACATGATTGTCGCTACCGGGCATAACAATACGGCCATGAATCAGGGAATCCTACAGGCGGCCCGGCATTACATTCAAGGTCCAAATGTCTCAGAGGGAGTGCTCAACCGAATTGAGGCTGTAATCAGGGCATTCGACCCGTGCTTGAGTTGTTCAACTCACGCAGTCGGGCAAATGCCGATGGTACTCGATGTAGTCGATTCGACGGGTGAGCGCGTCGGAGGAGTAGAGCGAAACTAATGAAGCAGACCGTGATTATAGGGTACGGAAATCCGCTCCGTGGCGATGACGGAATCGGCTGGCAAGTCGCCGAGCGTCTTGCGGGCAAACTGGATGAGCATGATACGACTGTCATGATGTTGCACCAGCTCACGCCGGAGATTGCTGAAGCTGTTAGCCGAGCCCACCGCGTAATATTCATCGATGCAAGCATTGAGGATGCGCCCGGCGAGGTGTCGATAAACGCGATTTTGCCGGCGTCGCCCGATACCCTCGAATCCCATAGCTTGAGCCCGCAGGGGATCCTGGCGCTTGCAAACACCCTCTACGATGCGCACCCGGAAGCCGTATTGATAACGGTCGGTGCGGATTCGTTAGATCATAGCGATCAGCTCTCGCCAAAAGTGGAAGCTGCCATTACCGATGTGATCGACCTGATTAAGGTAATGGTTGTGGGGGTTGTGCTCATGCCCGAAGCGAAGGTAGAACGACCATCGTGAGGCTAAGTGCAGCCGTGAGTTCACGAGCTGTGATTATGATCTCTTGATTAGCACAAAGATATAGCTATAAAATAAGGCCGCCATTAGGCGGCCTTATTTTATCTCTTGTTCTCTTGTATTATCTGCTTACAACAGGGAACCCTTAGCCATAAGCCGTTTCAGCATGGTCGCAGACTGTGCTCTCGTCGCGTTTTGCGTCGGGCCGAACTCATTGCCGCGCATTCCCGTCATGATGCCGGTTTTAAGGGCTTTTGCAGTATCGGCAGCGGCCCCCAGCTATGAATGTCTTATACATCTTTAAACGGGCATAAGAGTCGCTCTTGCCCGGCAGCGGTGATTGAGGTGCTTGTGCCGGTTTTGGCGAGCGCGCGCATGATCATGGCGGCAAACTCCTCACGGATAATCATACTATTCGGGAAGAAGTACCCGTTTCTTCCGTTGATGATCCCGGCTTGGGCGGCAGCCTCAACACTGCCCGCGTACCAGCATAGCGGCAAATTCCGCCCGTGTTATATTGCCCTCGGGAATGAATTTGCCGGAAGGCATCCCGTTTGCTACATATTTTGATGCCATAAGCTCGATTGCATCTTGAGCCCAATGCTTCTTGATATCGTTAAATGATATCGCGTGTTCCATGATCGTATAATTACTGAATGTGTGCGTCGCGAACGTAATTGTTTTTGTTTGACTATCAACTTTGCTTGGGCAGTAGACCCAGTGTTGTGTCGCCTCGTCAAACTTGTATACGTTCAGCTTTTGCACATCACTTACATCCTGGATGTCGCTATCGGTATACGAGAACTCGCCGGTCACAGTATTCGTGCCGAAGGATGTCGAGCGCTTTAGCCAGCTCGTCAACATGCACGATTTCCGCCGGGATATGTAGAGCAACTTTATCGATTTGTACGACTAGTTCAGCCTGCTTTTCAGCCATCTTTGAGAATGCGTCCGCAGGAAGTGATGCGATTTGCTCATCGGCCGCAGTTTTAATCCGTAAAACGACTTCATTGACCGAACTATCGGCAAGGGCTTTTTCAACAGCAGCCGTCGGCACATTGACGTCGACATGCGTCGTTCCATCAGGGTCGGTCGATTGCCGCACGGTAGCTTTGTCGATGACGTCCGCTCGCGGGTTTTGCTGCGCGAGTGCGATGCGTTCTTCCGATACATCGATTGCAGTGACGTGCGGGGTTTTCTCGCGCAAGGCAAACGCCATGCCTCCGACGCCGGTTGCTATATTGAGCACACGCGTATTCGAACCTATGTTGGCTATATCGATAGCTTTTTGCCGTAATGCTACCCCTGAACCGGGTTTGCTCGTCGCTTGCAAAGCCCAAGTTTCGATTTTCTCACGCAATGTCTCGGCCATTTCACCTGCACCACCTTATTTTTGTAGTTTGCAGTATACCATGCCGGGCGACACCGCTTTTCTTGACTTTAGCTGGGTATTTAGCTATGCTAAAGACGCACATGTTCACATTAGCCGGTGTTTTTTTATGGGTTTATGTGAACGCATGCAAGCCAGCCTGCACACGATGTGCGGGCAATTTTAATTAATGCGGCGCACGACTCTAGTGGGTGGGATGCAACAAGATGCTCATCTGCCTGAGTCGTTGTGTGCGTAAAAGGTGAGTTTTCGATGGCAGATTATGATGTCATCATTATCGGCAGCGGCCCGGCCGGCATTTTTGCCGCACTTGAGCTCTCCAAAGACGGAGGGCCGCGCGTGCTTATCATTGAAAAAGGGCCTGACATTAAGAAACGTAAGTGCCCGGAGCGTAAAACCGGTAGATGCGCACACTGTGTGCCGTGCCGTATTACCTCCGGTTGGGGCGGTGCCGGTGCGTTTAGCGATGGCAAACTGACGCTCTCAACAGGTGTCGGCGGTTGGCTTGGCGAGTACGTTGGCGTGGGTGAGCTTGAAAATCTCATAGAGTATGCGGATGGCGTCTACCGTGAGTTCGGCGCACCGGCTGAGGTGTACGGCACCGATGACGAGAAGATCCGCGAATTGCAGCGCCGCGCAGTACAAGCGGATATGCGACTCATACCGCAACGGGTGCGCCACATCGGTTCAGACCGTGCACTCGATATCCTGAAGCTGATGAAGGATCGCCTTGAATCGCACATCGATATCATGACCGGCACAAAAGTCACCCACATACTCACGGATGATGTGCGGGTTAACGGGGTTCAAATCGATGACGGAACGCAGATTTTAGCCGATTACGTTATCGTTGCTCCGGGCCGGGAAGGCGCGGACTGGCTTAACAAAGAAGCCCGCCGCCTGGGTTTGCAGCCCGCTAATAATGCGGTTGACATCGGTGTTCGGGTAGAGCTCCCGGAGGTTATTATGGAGCCGCTAACGCGCGACACCTACGAGCCGAAGCTCATCTACACGTCAAAGCGATTCCAGGATCAGGTACGCACATTTTGCGTGTGCCCCTATGGCGTTGTGGCATCAGAGTCAACCGATGGCATCGTCACGGTAAACGGTCACAGCTACGCCGAGAAAAAGACCGAGAATACGAATTTTGCGCTGCTGGTAAGCACAGTTTTCACCGAACCGTTTAATGAGCCGATTGGCTACGGCAAGTACATCGCTCGCTTGGCAAATCTTCTCGGGGACGGTATTATTGTGCAGCGGCTTGGCGACCTGCTCGACGGGCGCCGTTCAACACCGGAACGCATTGCACGGGGTACCACAGTACCCACATTTGTCGATGCGACGCCGGGCGATCTGAGTTTTGTGTTGCCTTACCGGTATATATCTGATATTACTGAGATGCTCTCTGCACTCGATACGCTCGCGCCGGGGGTTAACTCGAGAAACACATTACTCTATGGTGTCGAGGTTAAGTTTTATTCATCGCGCCTCAAGCTGTCGCACACGCTTGAGAGTGAAATAGATAATCTCTACGCGATTGGTGACGGCGCCGGCATTACACGGGGGCTTATGCAGTCCTCGGCCAGCGGAGTAGTCGCCGCTCGTTCAATTATACGTTCACTAGCCGGGAGGAAATAATGCCTGCAACAGTTATCATCGGGACGCAATGGGGAGATGAGGGAAAAGGTAAAGTAACCGACCTCTTAGCCCGCGACATGGATATGGTCGTTCGCTATCAGGGCGGTCATAACGCCGGGCATACCATTATCGCCGATGGCCATGAGCTTAAGCTCCATCTCCTGCCATCGGGTGTCCTGTTCCCGCACATTCAATCGGTGATCGCATCGGGGCTGGTTATCGACCCCAAAGCGCTGATTACGGAGCTCGATCAACTCAAAAGTATCGGCCTAAGCGAACCGAACCTTATTATCAGCGGCAATGCGCACCTGATCATGCCGTATCACCGGGTGCTCGACCAGGCCTCCGAGCTCGTGCTCGGTAAATCAAAGATCGGCACAACCGGCCTAGGTATCGGTCCGGCGTACTCCGATAAGGCGGCGCGGGTTGGTTTGCGCATGCAAGATCTACTCGATATGAAGATCTTTCGCACGAAACTCGATATGGCGCTCGAGCTTAAGAACCAGATAATCACCAAGGTCTACGGCTTAGAGCCACTGGACGCAAAGGCAATTGCAGATGAATACCATGCCTATGCCGAGCGGCTGCAAGGCTTGATCGGGGACACGGTATGGGCGATCAATACCGCTCTCGGAGAAGGCAAAAACGTATTGTTTGAAGGTGCGCAGGGCACGATGCTTGATTTGGATTACGGTACGTACCCGTTTGTGACGTCGTCATCCCCCATAGCCGGTGGCGCGTGTGTCGGCGCGGGCGTGAGCCCCACGCAGATCACGCGGATTATCGGCATCACCAAAGCTTACACCACGCGCGTCGGATCTGGACCATTTCCGACGGAACTCGTGGATGAAACCGGCGAGTGTATGCGCAAAGAGGGCTACGAGTACGGTACGACTACGGGGCGGGCGCGCCGTTGCGGCTGGTTCGACGGCATGGTTCTTAAATACTCTGCCGCAATTAGCGGCCTTACCGATATTGCGCTGACCAAACTCGATGTGCTCTCGCATTTTCCAACGATTAAGGTATGCGTCGGCTATGAGTTCGAGGGCGAGGTATACGACCATATGCCATATCACCAGACGGTGTTTCATAAGTGCACACCGATTTACGAGGAGCATGAGGGGTGGCAGACCGATATCACCGGAGCCACGTCGTTTGAACAGCTCCCGAAGGCGGCACAGAACTATGTTAACCGTTTACAAGAAATCATCGGCGTGCCGATCACCTTCATTTCAGTCGGCCCCGATAGGAACCAGACGATTTTAGCAAAAGGCTCGTTTGTAAAAGGTTAGCGATTGGCAGCTGCTTAACAGACAATTATTACATAGAGCAATTCACTTTTGCCCTGGCAGGGATGCCAGGGCTTTTCCTATCAAAAATAATTGTTGGCATTTATGAGGTATACTCCGGGTACTTACGGCAGATCTACAAGCGGCATCTTGGCGACGATAATCAGGCGTGTTGCCGCACTAAAGCGTGGGTTGCACGTGGATAGTGTGAGAGTTTTATCGCTGGCCGGTTCGATAACGCTTAGATCCGTAGGCACGACCACTTTCTGTTCCTGCACGTAGTAGGTAAAACGCTCTCTATCACGATTGTAGACATGGATAGGATCACCGGACTTCAGCTCGTTAATATAGTAAAACGGGTGGCTGTGGGTCACGCGGTGTCCCGAAATAACCATGTTGCCGACATCGCCCGGCCATGCGGTTTCTTCCATGTGCCCAGGACCAAGGGCGAGCGCTGCATCGTCAACACCTTGAACAACGATAGCATCGAGATTAATCTTTGGAATTTCAATACGGGCAAACGGCGATAGGTGCGCTACGGCTTTGTGATGCACGGTGGTGCGCAACCCCAACCCCTGAGCCTTTTCACGGTTAAGCCGCTTTTGTGCTAGGTCCGGTGTTTCTATCCTCTCCGGTAGCTGCTTAGTTGCTGTGCGTTTATGTGCCGTCGGTGTTTCGAGGATACATGGAGGGATGATACCGACGCGCATGGTGGATGAGGTGGTCGGCTGTTTGGAATGGCGCTCCATCGTATTCCACTCATCGGAGAGGCGTTTTTGGCTGATGATCGAGGAGAGGTCGGTGGAAAACAGCATCGTAAGAATGAGCGCTCCCGTCGCGATCAGCGACAGTCCCGATATGCGAAGTACTACCCTATTTTTGTTCTGAATCGCCATCGCAGCTCCCAGCGCTCTATTTTCTGCTAAGCACTACAATATCTTCCTTATTGAACCTTTCGCTAAACCCGGCCGCTGCTAAGCGCGCAAAGATAAGCTGCTGTTGATCCGGCAGATTCCGCTTATCGACTATTACATATTCGATCGATTGTACCGATGCCGGGTGCTCACCTTGAACGCCCCAGTTCTGCACGGCAAACGGGTTCGGAAACTCATAAATGCGCTCCCGATGCGCGAGGTGAGGTACGAGGTAATACTGGGCGCTTACCACCGCATTGCTTGGGATTTTTGCCACCGCAGCTTCGATTGTCGCTCGCCGCTCGTTGGAAAGGTTCCAGTAGCCTTTTGCGAAGTTTTGCGAAAGCGGGGATGGGCTGACAAGAATATTTGCCACCAGCGCTGCCGCCAAAACGCCGATAGCGCTCATTCGCATGGTCGTTTCGGATAGGTCGAGTTTCTTAAAAGCGGCAATGCTGGCGGCAAATACAAACGGAATAATGGCTGCCGCGTAGTGATATTGAATCGAGTCCATATAGCCTTGCTGGCTGACCAAGTTTGAAAATAGCGTAGGTGAACAGACTGCAAAGAGCCCGATTGCAACCAATGGTAGAAAGAGAACCGGTGCAAGAAGCTGCGTAAGGTAGGTAAGTTTGCTTCCTTGCGTCACCGTGGAGAGGAGCAACCCGGGATGGGTGATCGAATTCATCACAACCTCGGTTGGTGTTTGCCCGAAACGCGAGAAGTTTTCAATGTAGAAAAAACCGGCGCCGTTAAAAAGCGGTAAAATCAATTTCAACCCGATGACAAACCAGACAACCGCAACGGCCGACGTGGCGATACCGGCTTTGCGATTATAGCGCAGTGCGATATAAATACCCATGAGCGCTACGACGAGCGCCATATCCTCTTTTGTAAGCAACGCGATACCGGCAGCTATAGAGAACCACAGGTAGCGTGATTGGTTGGCGAAGTACAACGCAAACAGCAAGCTCGGCGCAGCAAAGCTCTCCGGATGAAACTGATCGAAATTAACCCATTGAAGTGCCGGGTATAGCAAATACGATACTGCAATCGAGAGTGCGAGCGCAGCATTTTTAAGCCTCGCTCGGGCTAGTAGAAATACGGGAACCGCCCCCAACGCGAGCGCAATTGTCTGCAGAATTAGAAGCAACCTGGCATCGGCCCAAACCTTATAGAGAGGGGCGATAAGAAGCAGAATCAGCGAGAGATGATCGCCAAAGAGGTGGAGCCCGCGGACGGTTATAAATGGCGCTGCCCCTTGGCTTAAGAGCCACACTCCCTGGTCGAAGATACCAAGGTCAAAGCCAAACGAACCGAAGTTTTGATGGTTAATTACAGTAAGATATGAGTATACGACTATATATAAGCCGATAAAACTACCGAGTATCGCATAGAGCCAGCGTTCGTTAAGCGAGTCAAACCAACCGGTAGCAGCAAGCACCATATCCACCGGTCGTCTGGTTATAGCTGCTTGAACCCGGCCCCCGCCATCATGGTCACAGTCACTGTCATCTGCTGCATCATTGCTGTCAGCACTACCGGTTGCCTTATCACCGTTATCCGCAGTCCGGCTTTCGCCGGCATTAGTAGCGCGGTGTGTACCCCGGCCCCCGCGAGTGGTGCGGTTGCGTAGGCGGCGCAGTTTCGATACGGGCGCGTTGATGAGGAGCCACGGCAGTGACACCAACGCGTTCCCGGAAAGCGTTGTGTCGGCATCGATTACTGCCAGCTGCCTACCCTCAACGTCGGAAAAGCGCACCATGTACGCTTCAATCGAAAGCTCGAACCTGCGCCAGGCAAGTGATGTTCGAGCCGCTTCCGTATAGCCTGGCGTGAGCATAATGAGCCGCTGGTCGCAATTAAATTTCCAATGCTGCAATGCATGTTTTAGTGAAAAAGTTTCCTGGTGCATCAGGGCTAATTCTTGGGCGTCTATTCCTTTTGCTGCAAAGTATCCTTTGGCTATCGAATTGAGCTCGGCCGCGTCCATATTCCGCAAGTTCCATGCATGCTCTGCGGCGGCAATAGCATGAGCCTTCGTACATGTTTGCTGTGCTATCGCCAGCACAACGAGGGAACCTTCACGGTCAAGTGCGTACAGGCCGTGCAGTGCCCCGTCTTCCCATTCGCCGAAGCCGAGCAGACGTTCCGGCAAAATTCCGTCGTGCATTGCCAGCTGGTCAACAAGCCAGTCGGCGGCAATATTATCAGGCCATCCTATGTCGGGCAATTTTTCAAGCGAGCCGTTGCGAACGGTAAACCACGTCATCTACGCATAGCTCCCTTCCGACCTATCCTCGGGGATATCCGACGGCATTTCATCCACATCGGTCGGCACTTCGCTTTCAGCGCCGTTGCGCTGAGTACGCCATGCGAAAATGCGCCTGCTTGCAAACACAAAGCCGTAGATCACAACAAATGTCCAGGCAGCATCCGAAATCAGCGCCCCGGCGGTATCGGCAAACGTTGTGCCGTAGTAGAGGCGAACATGCTGCTGCCGGGGGACAACCATCATAACCGACGGAGAAGCGAGGTACGGCCCGTCGGCGCCTTCAACTTTCCAATTCGGAAAATACGAGATCTTTATTATATGCGGAACACCAATACGATTGGTGTTGAACTCGAGCGTGTTGTCGGTGAGTTTGACACCGGAAACTGTGCCGACAGCTTCCGCCTCCAGCGGAAGGCTCCCTTTTAAATTACTCCGCACTGTTTTATATGTTGTAGCAAGCGATTCTGCCTGAGTTTTGTCGATTAACGGCATATCGAGTAGATCGGGGCGGGCGTACCAGGCAAGCGCGGTGTCGCGCCAGTTGTTCGTCTTTACGAGCACCGGTTTAAACCGGGGAATCGTCACATAGCCGTCGGTTTGTACTTTATAGAGCGAGTACTTCATATCGGTATCGGGCACCGAAAACTTCTTAAGCAACGTAAGGTGCGGATTTTTATCGGCGCTTTTCTTAACTACATCCGAGATGGCGAGAAAGTAGCCGATATTTAAGAGCTGCATGTGCCGAACGCCCTTATCGACATCGAGCAGGGGATAGTCAACGCCAAGGATTGCATAGCTCGGTTCCTTTGAAAGCTCGGCCTGGTTAACGAAGTGAAACGGCGCCGTATACGATGCCTCCATGAGCGTACCTTCCATGGTGGGATGGTTTGCGAAATACGGCAGCAATTCGAACGCACGGGGCGTGCCGAACGCATCGATCTTCTGCGAATGCTCGACCATGACGCGGCCCGGCGGCAAGCTTTTAATGTACTGGTTGATCCGGTTAAAGCTCGACCAGTGCGCCTTGCCCTCAAAGCCCGAGTAGTTCCATTTTATCCACGTAGCCGCAACGCCGGTTGAACTATAAATATTGGCGGCCAGCAGTGCAATGGCCGCAATTGCCACGACGTACTCAGCATAACGCCTGGGCAGGCCGGTAAAATCGTGGAAGAGATAGGCGAGCGCGCGCCGTAAAAACCATACACCGTATGCCGCCCACACAAAGACGAAAAAGTAGAAATACGGCAACACCCTTCCGTTCCACAGGCGCCCCGGCGGTAGCATAAAAAAAAGCGCACCGGTAACGGCTAGCGCCCATACAAACAAGAACGTGCGCTTATCGTGCCGCGCCAGCGCGCCGATGACACCGATGATTGTTAGTATGAGAAACGGCCGGATCGGGGGCGGCAATATCTCGTTGATACCGCTCAATTGATCCCACTGCATGTGCGCGGTGTAGCCGATGTTCGCGGCAAACGGAATCGCCCAGAGCGCACTCAAAGCAAATCCCAGCGCAAACACACCGGCGAGGATCGCATACCGTTTCAGATTCCAGCGATATAGCAGGTAATATGACGAGATAATTATTACCACCATGGTGGTAACGACGTGCGAGAGCGCAACCAGACCGAGCGTAACCGCGGTAGACACACGGAATTTTTCATCGGTGACGTCGCGGTAAAGAAGCGCCATGAACAGGATCGACAGCGCGAAGCTGAGTGAAAAGTTGAATTCACCTGCAAGCGTTGAGAGTATGTTTGCGCCGTAGATCGAAAAACTTTCCATAAACAGAAACGGGAGCGTAAAAGCGGCGGCGATAATCGGCAGCGGGAACTTGAATTTAAGCGCTCGAAATGCACCGTAGGTTGCCGGTGGTAGTAAAAATATGCCAAGCACCGTTCCCAGCTTAAACGCTATTTGATATTTGACCACCGTGCTGAAAAGCGCGATGAATAGAAATCCGAGCGGGAAGTAGAAGGTGAGCATTGGAAACCCCGCGTACCATCCGGGCGACCATCCGGTTATCCGTCCCTGCGGTAGCAGGTTGTGAATAAGATAGCTTGCGACATAATGGTGTGCGCCGGTATCCCCACCGGCCGTTGTCGTCGCAGAGAGCATGAGATCTGGCTTGAAAAAGGATAAAAGCACGGCGTAAATGGCGATAAATCCGAGTGCTGTTACCAGGCGCTCGAACAGAGCACGCCGCGCCGTGTTAACCGGTTGCTTTATTTCGTTCTCCTCCCGTATGGATCGTGTGTATTAGCGTTCTTTCCACAGGTAGTAACGTAGTAATCCTAGCCCAACAACGGTTCGCGGGATTCGCTTGAATATGCTCGATCTTGCCGGACGCCTCTCTTCGACAGTGATTGGAAGCTCTTTTATGGCCAGGCCGCTCCTCTCTGCGCGAATAATGAGTTCTGTATCGAATAAATCCTTGGCAAGTTGCGTGCGCTCGATAACAGGCAATACCGTATCCGTTCGAAATGCTTTTATACCGTGCGTTTCAGTTGTTTTCGTGCTAAAGGCCATCCTTATTACCTTACTGAAGCTGCGCGTGATAAGCTTGCGAAATATGCTTCGCCGGTCGTCCGTCCCCGGCGCAAGCTTTGAAGCAATCACGATATCATATGATTCGAGCAGCGGAAGCGCCTCCCGCAAGAAATCGATGCTGTAGTAATCTACATCAAAGATGATGGTGTACGGCGCCCGCGCGGCCAGCATCCCAGCCCGCATCGCCCGCCCGTAATCCGCATGGTCGATAGAGAGAACGCGCACACCATCGTACTCTTCCTTGAGCGCCCGGGCGATACCGATCGTGTTATCGGTGCTGCCGTTTTCGCACAGGATGAGTTCATATGCGACATCGGTGGTGTGCAGCTGAGCGCAAATATCGGGGATTGCAGTTGGGAGAAATCCCTCTTCGTTATAGACCGGTATCACAATCGATATAATCGGCTGTTCAAGGCTACCCTGCACAGGCGCAACCTCTTCTTTCGCCGCGTAATTTCTCATAGCGTTGTTCCTTTTTTAATAACGCGCCCCTTTGCACCGCGCCTCCCGGCAGTTCTTGAGTACCCGGTCGTTACCGAGAGCATCAAGAGTATTGCCATTGCCAGATAGGGTTTAACATCTATACCGAGATCAAACGGCTTCGCTGTATTCGGGTTTTCAACTTGTTCGCCTGCCACCGCAACCTGCTTTTTTGTTTCACTTGTCGTTGTAGTTGAACTCACGCTCGCAGGCATTGCATCGGTGCGTTTTTTGGTGCGCTCGGTCGTTGTCGTGCTTGTGCTGCTTGTCGCTGAAGCGCCGCCTCTCGTGTTTGCCCCGTTCTGCTTTGTTGCTTGATGCCCTGGTGAATATACCTGATCAGCGCCGCCATTGTTAGTCGCGGTTTTCTCGGTGGTTGTCGTCGGTTTGGGTTTTTGCGGGATGTTATAAACTGTCTCCGGTGGAGTCAGTTTTACACCGGAGCCCGTATCGGTGTCGGCATATGCGGTTTGGGCACACGCCAGGCATATGCCAAAGAGCGTAATTGCAATAAGCGATATCGCGGTTTTTATCACATTTAACCTCACGAATGTACAGTACTTCTCTTATTATAGCAGCTTCGTAAGAATTCTACCCCTTCTTAGTGCTTTTTTAACTGCTCAACTAGTGCTTTTTTAGTAAGCCCGCATGTTCTCGCTAAGCCCGCGAACCTGCTTTTATTGCAGCTAGGAGCGGTTTTTCGTACAATTAGTGGGTGTGAACCACATCCGAAGACAAATCGGCACCTTATTTGATTGCCAAAATTGTCGCATCTTTTGCGTGAGCGAGCAATGCATAAAAACCGAACAAAGGAGACGTGAGACGTTGAAAATACTGGTTATCGGCAGTGGTGGGCGAGAACACGCCCTGGTATGGAAACTCAAACAAAGCCCGCAGGTCGAACGAATTTTTTGCATACCGGGTAACGGTGGTATCGTCCAGGATGCCGAGTGCGTCAAAATCGATATCAATGACCTCGACGCACTTGCCGGTTTTGCCCAGGACCAGGCGGTCGGCCTAACAGTAGTCGGCCCCGAAGCCCCGCTTGTCGCCGGCATCGCCGATATATTTATGCGCCGGGGGTTGAAGGTCTTCGGTCCAAGCGCGAAAGCGGCACAGCTGGAGGGCAGCAAAGGGTTTGCTAAAGAGATCATGAAAAAATACGGCATCCCGACCGGGGACGCCATGCTCTTTAACGATTACGGCCGTGCGGTTGCTTACCTTGAAACGTTTCCCGCTCCGTACGTCATCAAAGCCGACGGTCTGGCCGCGGGCAAAGGCGTCATCATAGCGCCGGACATGGACGCGGCGCGCGCTGCGGTTCGCAGCTGCCTGGTCGAGCGCGCGTTTGGCCCGGCGGGTCAAACCGTTCTCATCGAGGAGCATCTCTCGGGTCAAGAGCTCTCAGTGCTGGCCTTTAGCGACGGTAAGGATGTAATTCCGATGGCGCCGGCGCAGGATTATAAGCGGGCGTTCGATAACGATGAAGGCCCCAATACCGGCGGTATGGGTTCGTATTCGCCGGTGCCGGTTGTGACACCGGGGCTCTATAAAAAGATAGTTGAAACAATCCTTCGCCCGACTATACGGGGCATGGCTGCCGAAGGTATCGAGTATAAAGGTATCCTTTATGCCGGTTTAATGCTGACCGATTCCGGCCCGAAAGTTATCGAGTTTAACGTGCGCTTCGGTGATCCGGAAACCCAGGCGATTCTACCGCGCCTCAAGAGCGATTTGCTTGAGCCGATGCTCGCCGTAGCGAACAGCGACCTCTCCGGTGTTACGTTAACCTGGACCAAAGATGTGTGCGTGTCGGTTGTTCTTGCATCCGGCGGTTATCCCGGTGACTATAGCACCGGATATGAAATCAACGGTCTTGAAGAAGCGGCTACCGTGCCGGGAGTGCAGGTATTTCATGCGGGCACGCGCTTGAATGATAGCGGCGATATAGTAACCAGCGGCGGTCGTGTGATGAATGTGAGCGCAATCGGCGCTGATTTTAAAGAAGCGAGGGACAGGGCATATGCTGCGGTAGAAAAAATTCACTTTGACGGGATTCACTACCGAAACGACATTGCGCTTCGCGCTGTCGAGGCTTAAGGCTGGCTAAATTTCCAAGGAAGAAGGCTTAAAGACATGATAGAACGGTATTCGTTTCCACGCATGCGGGATATCTGGAGTTTACAGAACAAATTTGAAACCTGGTTGCAGATCGAGATCCTCGCAACCGAAGCGCATGTGCAGCTGGGCATCGTGCCGCAGGAGGCGCTCGACGAGATTAGGGTAAAAGCCGCGTTTTCCGTCGACCGCATCGAAGCCATCGAGGCCGAGGTGCACCATGACGTCATCGCGTTCACGACCAATTTAGCTGAAAACATCGGCCCGGCCTCGCGCTATGTGCATTACGGCTTGACCTCTTCTGATGTTGTCGACACCGGTCTTTCGGTACTGATGCGCGACGCTATCGATATCCTCATAGACGACGTTCGCGAGGTGCTTGGCGTTCTGAAAACGCAGGCGTTTAAATATCGCGACGTAGTCAGCGTGGGGCGCACGCACGGCATCCATGCCGAGCCGATGAGCTTCGGTCTCAAATTTGCCAACTGGGCATTTGAGATGCATCGCAACCTAAACCGTCTCGAGCGCGCCAAAGCGGTAATTTCAGTCGGCAAGCTCTCAGGGGCAGTCGGTACCTATTCGAACATCGACCCGTTTGTCGAGGAGTACGTGTGCGAACGTCTCGGCTTGACGCCCGCACCGGTGTCCACCCAGGTGCTCCAGCGCGACCGGCACGCCGAATACATGAGCGCGTTTGCCATTACCGCGGCGACAATCGAAAAAATTGCGGTTGAGCTGAGGGGTTTGCAAAAGACCGATACACGTGAGGTCGAAGAGCCGTTTGCCGTGGGGCAAAAAGGGTCGTCGGCGATGCCGCATAAACGCAACCCGATTATCGGCGAGCGTCTGACCGGTTTAGCCCGCGTTATTCGCGGTAACAGCGTTGCCGCGCTTGAAGACGTAGCGCTTTGGCACGAGCGCGACATCAGCCATTCATCCGTCGAGCGCGTCATCATCCCGGACAGCACCACGCTTCTTGATTACATGTTGAACAAGCTCAAATGGCTGCTCGAAGGGCTCCTGGTCTATCCGGAGAATATGCAGCAAAATATGGACCGCACCGGCGGGTTGATCTTCTCATCGCGCGTGCTTCTCGCGCTCGTCGAGAAGGGGCTTGCCAGGGAAGAAGCCTATGCAATCGTGCAGCGAAACGCCATGGCTACATGGCGCGGTGAGGGCGACTTAAAAATCCTCCTCAAGAACGACCCCGAAGCTACGAAGCTCTTAAGTGATAGAGAACTCGATGAACTCTTTGATGTTGCCTACTTCCTACGAAATGTCGGCATCATATACGATCGCTTAGAGAAGTTGGAAGTATAGCCTTAGGTATCGGTGGTGGTTCTAATAGGCGGACATATGTCCGCCTATTAGTTTAATACTTTGGAACACGTTACATTAACCGGCCATCCTACGCGGCTTGCCCCCCCGGCTTTCCTTCATTCTCTTGTTTCGACCGCTCGGCGCCGGGTTCCTCTTCCGCCTTGAGCTCTTCATCGATATGCGCAACCGCACGGTTAACGATGCTTTCCGGAAGCGGGAATTCTAAGCCCGCCGCTATAAGCGGGTTATGCGCCGGCTGCTTGGACGATTCAACCTCCGGCGGCTCCGGCGGCGGCGATTCCATAGCCGCCGGATATGATAGCGTCACATCTTCCACCAGCACATGCGTCTCGCTCGCCTTCCAAAATTCCTCGACCTCGTCTTTAAGGTCCGGGTCATCAAGCGAATCATACGTTGGAAAATCCCAAAGCTGGTCTAACAGCACGTTAACGTGCACGGTTTTATTGCTCGCGTCGATATTCATCCGCCCAAGCGGAACAATCAGCTTTTTGCCGCTGAACATGGTGGCGATATTGCCCCCGCTAACGAGGATATAATCGGCCATTGTATTATCACTTGCGTCTACCAGAAGATCATCAACCGTACCGATAAACTTGCCGGCGCTGTCGAATGCTTGGTAGCCACGTAAATCGGCAATCTGCGGCGCAACACGCATCTCTGCCTCTATATAGCTGAAGCGTTTGAACGACATAGCGTTCACCCCCACTAGCTCATAATTCCGTTACTAAGAGCATACCCGCAGTCGCCCACATCAAACGAAAATCTCCAAAATGGTCGGTTTGGGCTTAACGCACGTTTACGAACGCGGCCCTCTTATGAGGGCCGCGTTCGCTATTGCTGACCCAGGAGCTGCCATGCTCCCGGCATATAACCTGGCTTGCCGAATATATCCACAGCTCATGCTGCTCGCATAGAAAACTTGCATATTAATCTTGTAAATTTTACCAGTTTGTTGTACTATTAACGCTAGATTGATATGAGTAAGAAAGATAAAAACGAATACCAGCAACTGCAGCTTATTGACAGCGATTACTACGATTCAGGCAAACAACAGATTGAGCGTGAAATTGTCAGGCAAGTAACCCTGAGGATGCTCTTGCTGGTCGCTCTTATAGTGCCGGTTGTGGCCTGTACCACCTGGTACATTGCTACCCGGCCGGTGACAAACCAGGTAAAAATATCGACCGCACAAAAAACAGCCCAACTTGCGCCAAAACAAGACGCGATACGCAAGCGGGTCTCTTCAATAGAAGCAACGAGTACGGTAAAGACCCCCGTCGCGACAACGATCACGACGCTCGATCAGGCCGCAGCCGATAAGAGCAACGCAGATACCGTGATTCTTATCGGGTTAGGCAATATGGCCCTGAGCGGCAAAGTCGGCGACCTGGTGATAAGCAGCGGTCCGGAAGCCCCCGTCTCAGCCGTAAAGCAGATACTGCAAACCGGCGATGTCATCGCTGGTAGTCTGCAATCACCGTTTTCAGCGTCGGCACAAGCATCGACCGGCAACTACTCCTTATACGGTCTGCCTGAGGCGGCTAAGGGTATGAGGGCTGCCGGCATTAACGTAGTATCTCTGGCCAACAGCGAGATTATGTCGTTCGGCCAGCAAGGTCTCTTTAGTACGACCAAGCTTCTTGAGCAGTACGGCATTACGCATGCGGGCGCCGGTTCGAACCTGAACCAGGCATATACCTGCAAAGTGCTCGAGATAAAAGGCAAGAGAATTGCATTTCTGGCATTCTCACCGCTTACACCAGCTGAAAGCGGCGCAACGCTTAAAACAACCGGTATAGCTGCCGACCTAAAGTGGCGTTACCTTAAGCCCATCATCCAAGCGGCTGCAAATCATAGTGACTATCTCGTACTGCTTTGTGACTGGGGTGGCGAATATGATAGTGCTGTCCGGGATTACCAGCGCACTATCGCAAAGAGAGCCATCGATGCCGGGGCCGATATCATTATTGGCGGGCACCCGCACACCATGCAAGGCATCGAGCTCTACAACGGCAAGTTTATAGCCTACAGCCCTGGCGACTTTGTCTACGCCCCAGCGAAGAAATCATACCGCGATGCCTTTATCATCAAGCTTAAGCTTGCACAGGGCAGGCTTGCAGGTGCCGAAGTCATGCCGATTGTCGTGGACCCATCCGGAAAACCTACACCGGCGACCGGCTGCACGGCGAAAGAAATTCTCACGAAACTGCAGGGCCTCTCGGCGCCGTTCGGCACAATCGTCAGTATCAGCGGGGATAAAGCCCAGGTCACCTGAAGTAAGACTGCCGCACAGGCACAACGGTAAAGCCGGGAGCTTTACAAGATACACGAACTCACGCCCTGCCGCTTCTGCGGCGGGGCTTCTTAATACCTCAATAATAGGCACCAACTGCGGCTTATGGCAATTTATACACCTTGATGGAATAGCCGATATAAGCGACCGGTTTGTAGTGCTCAAGCCACTGGTACTTATGCCGGGCGATCCCGACCGAGTAATCCGTCACCGATACCGCAAACCATCCGCGGGGCCGACCTTTCTGTTGGGGCTTCCATAACGTTACCTTGTCGCCGAAATAGTAACTCGGGACGCAGCCGCCGAAGTAATCCAGTGTAAAGTGCTCGATATTATTACGATCGACGTAGGTCTTTAGGCGTCGTAAATCTTGCCCCCAGTCCACATTCGCGTCGGTAATCAGCGTGCCGCCTTTTATCGGCCCGACAAGCTCGTTAAAGTATGAAACGTAGTATGGGGAGATTCGCATGCACGTCACGATTTGCCAGAGCGCCAGCCCTACTATGACGGTGTTGAGGAGAACCGCCTTGATGCTCAGGTTGTTAATGCCCGGCTTAGTCGCCCACGCACCAAGGTTGGCAAGACTCCGCTTAACCGAGCTGGTGCTCGTATTGCCGATGCCGGGCGCGACCGCGCTGTTGTGCGTTATATCGGTTCTGAACAACAGGGCGATTTTTCCGGCATACACATAGAACAGCGGGTAGATGGGCAGGAGATAGCGTGAGCCCAGATTCAAATTGCCGATTAAGGCCGCTAAAGCGAAGATAACAAAACCGCTAACAAGAGTTGCTTCACCCGTAGGGCTTTTAGTTTTGATACGCCTGCCGAACACAATCAGCCCGAGTATTAACAATAGTGTTGGGATCGTACTTTTCAGCGTGAATGCAATCGGATAATACCAGCGGTAGGTAGGCCGCAATTGTCCAAGGATAAAAACGTCGTGGCCGCCGGTAACATGGCGCTGCACCATCGATATCCCCAGCAGATAGTACGGAATAGGTCTGAGTACCGAATCGTTAAGCCAGTGCGCAGAAAGCGGGCTGTTGCCGCCTGTTTTAAGTTCGATAACCGATCGCTGGGTATAGGTCGAGAAATGCAGCATATTGATGGAATAGACGCCGTAAAAAACGATAAACGCGATAAGCAGGATACTAACGAACGATAGTGTGTAATATCGCAGCCGCGACCGGACAAACGCGCGACCGGCCGCCCCCCCGATGCCCGGTACGTCGTCGACCGCTGCCGCTCCAACAGACATTGGTACCCCAGGGCGCTCCATATAACCTCGTTTTGCTGAATAGATCGCGAGCACTATATATATGGGAATTAAGAGCGGTGCGGAAAACTTGGTAACGAAAGCGATGCCGCACGTAATGCCCGCAATTACTAGGCGCATCGGCGAAGGCTTAAGTAAGAACTTCCAGACGAAGTAGAGATTGATAAGGATTGCCGCCGAGATAGCGGCATCCTGGGTGATAAAGTGCCCGTGCGCCCGGATATTCGGATCAAAGGCAAACAGAATGAGCGAGAATAATCCGGCAAATGCACCGCTGAGATGCTTTGACCACACAAATACAAAAACGCCCATAAGAATGGTGATCGCAATTATTACCAAACGTCCCCGGAAGAGAATCGCATCTGCATCATTACCGCTGCCAAAGAGGAATTTGTAGCCCTGATCGTATTCTAACGAGATATGCCGGTAGAAAAACGAAAACGGGTAATGCACCGGCAAGGTGGAAATAGCGAGCCCAACCAGGTCTTTAACCAAAGGCGGATGCTCGGGGTTGAGACGATAATCGAGCGTCTTCACGTAGGTATAGGCTGCAACTGCATGTACCGGTTCGTCCATCGTTGCCGAGTCCTGGCTTGCCGCATACAGCATCGAACCAAGCATAAGCGTAAGGATGATTGCCGCAATAACATACGGTACCGATGCTTTAATCCTGTTAGTGTTTCCTGATGTAGTAGACTTTATGTTCATCCGAACTTACTTTCGCAAGCGCCTGTGAATTCTTAACAGGCTGACAAACATCTCGTGTGCGTCGCTGATCGGGTGCACGGTCGAAGCTTCGCTATCGAGCCAGCGAACCGGTACCTCGCGAATCTTGCACCCCTGGTTTCTAGCCCTCAACAGTAACTCGACATCGAACGCAAAGCGCTCGGTTTCCTGATTGGCGAAGAGCGAACGGGCGGTGTCCCCGCGAAGGCACTTAAAGCCGCACTGCGTGTCGGAAATACCGGGTAGCGCGATTGCACGCACCATGAAATTAAACATCCTGCCCATCGTCCGGCGGGCAAAACTTTGCGGCACGTCGATTTGGGATTCGGGCAACGCTCGCGAGCCGAACGCGACATCGGTACCGCCCTGGCACATGGCCAATAGCTTTTCGGTTTCCTCGATAGGGGTGGAGAGGTCGGCATCTGAAATCAACACAAACTGCCCGTGCGATGCGAGAACACCCCGTTTTACGGCATATCCTTTGCCGTGGTTGGGCGAATACGTAACGAGGTCAATGTTACCCAGATCCTTCGCCAAGCGTTTAGCTAAAAACGGTGTTCCATCAGCGCTTCCATCATCGACTACGATAATCTCGAAGCGCTGGGGGCGGGAGGCGAAATATGCGTGCACGTGCCGTAATGTGCGCTCCAAGCGCGCTTCCTCGTTATAAGCCGGGATGATAATTGATATATACGCAGTATCGTCCCAGTGCCGGAATTGTTCCAGAACTGCTGCCGAATTTACCATGGAGAGTATGTTCCCTGTGAGGTAAAATTGAAACGTTTATCGTTCACGGCGCAACCGGTACTCAACTCCCTCTAAACATCTGCTAAAATCCGACACACCTTTAAATATTTGTGCATAAAATCATTCGATATTAGATATTTATTATAGAAAACCGGTTAATACTACCAAGTCTATAGACTTGGTAGTATTTTATGTCTACCATTTTAGCGGTATTAGTGGCGTATCATGAGCGGGGCAAGGAAACTGCAAAAGCCTCGGTAGCAACATTTTGTTAACTAAGGTCATACCCCGGTTCGCGGCACGTGCAAGCACAGGTGAAAAACATCCAGTAGTTGCTATAATAGATTTGTAATCAGTGCAACTTACAGGTAATATGAATTTGTGAATAAAACACCCTTAGGGGCTAAGCCAGAGGTGACCAATTGGTACAAAAGCTTGATCAGATTCACGAGGGAAAGGCAAAGAAGGTTTTTGCAACCGACGATGCCGGCGCGATCATCCACCAGTTTAAAGATGATGCGACTGCCTTTGACGGCAAAAAGAAAGGCCAAATCAGTGGAAAGGGCTCGGTTAACGCACAGATATCGGCAGCCCTTTTTCAGCTTCTTGAGAATGAGGGAGTGCGCACGCACTACCGCGAGCTTCTTGACGAGCGTAATCTGCTCACCGACCGGCTCGATATGCTCATGGTCGAGGTTGTTGTGCGCAACGTCGCCGCGGGGAGTCTCGCTAAGCGTATCGGCTACGAGGAGGGCACACCCTTAAAGAAGACCATCGTCGAGTTTTACTACAAACGCGATGATTTAGGTGACCCGATTATCAACGAAGATCATATTGAAGAGCTCGGTATTGCTACCAAAGCGCAGGTTGAAGAGATGCGCTCGGCCGCATTAACTATCAATAAAACATTGAAGCGTTTCTTTGGTGAGCTCGGCTTAACGCTGATCGATTACAAGCTCGAGTTCGGCGCAAAAGACGGTCTGCTCTATTTAGGTGACGAGATTTCGCCGGATACCTGCCGCTTGTGGGATAAAGAAACCGGCGAAAAGATGGACAAAGATCGTTTCCGCCGTGACCTCGGTAAGGTCGAGGAAGCCTACCAGGAGGTTCTCGCACGCGTGCAGGGAACAACATCCAAAGAGGGTGGCAACTGGTAGATGTCGCGTGTTGAAGTCGTTTTAAAACCCGGCATCGTAGATGCGCGCGGCAACTCGGTGAAAAAACAAGTCATCGAGGATTTGCATATTCCCGTTGGATCAGTCCGCGTTATCGATGTCTACACCATTCATAAAGCGCTGAGCGCCGATCAGGTCGATCGGATAGCGTGCGACCTTTTGACCGATCCCATAATTCAAGAGTATCGCGTTACTAGTGAAGTTAACCCGGTTACCAACACGATTCGCCGTGATATAGCCGCGTATGCGCCGTTTGATGCGGCGATCGAGGTCGGCTACAAACCGGGCGTTACCGATAACGTCGGTGTGACCACCGTTGAGGGTATCGAAGACATGCTCGGGGTAAAATTTGCCTCCTGCGAATCGGTGCATACCTCGCGACTCTACCTCTTCGAAGGCGATATTTCGGTCGAGCAAGCGCAACATATAACGATCGGTCTTCTTGCCAATCCGCTGATTGAGGAATACGAGATTGACCTTAACAGAGTTGAGTACAAAGGACGTGTTCGGCTTGGTCTGAACATGAAGGGCGGTACTGCCATGCTACACGATGGCGGACCCACGACCGACGACACCGCGGTGATGCAGTTGGCTGCGGCTACACAGCCCGTGCCGGCGGCAACAGGTGCTACGACTCCGACGAGTCGCATCAACGTTGCTGAGGTCGACCTTGATGTCTCCGATGATGAGCTCATCGAGATCAGTACCAAGGGCGTGCTCAGCTTGAACCTCGAAGAGATGCGCCTGATCCGCGACTACTTCAAGGACGAGCGTGTGCTTGGAGAGCGCGCGAAGATGGGCTTAGGCCCCCGGCCGACCGACGTCGAGCTTGAGATGCTCGCACAAACCTGGTCGGAGCACTGCAAGCACAAGATTTTTAACGCATTAATCGATTACACCGAGGACGGCAAGCGGGAACGCATCGCCAGCCTCTTTAAAACCTATATCAGAAAAGCAACCGAGGAAATCGGCAAAGAGAAAGGCTGGCTGGTGTCGGTCTTTGTCGATAATGCCGGCGTCGTCGAATTCGACGATGAGTACAATATGGTGTTTAAGGTGGAGACGCACAATCACCCGTCTGCGCTCGACCCGTACGGCGGTGCGGTGACCGGTATTGTGGGCGTCAACCGCGACCCGATGGGAACCGGTATCGGCTCCGACCTTATCTTTAACACCGATGTGTTCTGTTTCGGGCCGCCCGACTTCCCCTATGAGAAGCTTCCGCAAACCGTGCTTCACCCCAAGCGCATCTTTAAAGGCGTGCGCAAAGGCGTGGAAGACGGCGGTAATAAAATCGGTATTCCAACAGTAAACGGCGCCATCCTCTTCGATGAGGCGTACGTATATAATCCGCTCGTTTACTGCGGTACCGGTGGGTTTATGCCGAAGGTGGTAAACGGCAAGCCGTCGCATGAAAAGGAAGTAAAACCGGGTGATTTGATCGTGATGGTGGGGGGAAGAATCGGCAAAGACGGCATCCACGGAGCGACGTTTTCATCCGTTGCCCTCGATGAGGATACGTCGAGCTCGGCTGTACAGATCGGCGCGCCGATCGTACAGCGCAAGATGCAGGATGCGCTTGCTGAGGCACGCGCGGCAAACCTCTACCGGGCGATAACCGATAACGGCGCCGGGGGCCTGTCGTCGAGCGTTGGCGAGATGAGCGAGTTTTCCGGCGGCTGCGAGGTCGACCTGGAAAAAGCGCCGACCAAGTATCCGGGTCTTGCGCCGTGGGAGCTCTGGGTGTCGGAATCGCAGGAGCGCATGACGGTAGCAGTAGCGCCTGAAACAATCGAAGGTTTCTTGGATTTATGCCGGCGCCGCGATGTTGAGGCGACGGTTATAGGTAAGTTTACCGATAGTGGGAAAGTCCACATCAAATACGATGGGAAAACGGTTCTGTATCTAGAGAGCGAATTCGTCCATGAAGGTCTGCCGGGCTTGCAGCTAAAAGCCGAGTGGCGGCCGGTATTTGAGGCGGAGCCGGATATAGCTGCCGCGGGCACCGACGCAACCGGTGATCTAAAACGTATTCTTGGTGCTTTTAACGTGTGCAGCAAGGAGTGGGTAATTCGCCAGTACGACCATGAGGTGCAGGGAGCGAGCGTTGTTAAGCCGCTGACCGGCGCATATAACGATGGGCCGGCCGACGCCGCGGTTATCCGCCCGCGCGGCAGTTCAAAACGCGGCATCGCGGTGTCAAACGGCATCAATCCCAAATACGGCGAAATCGATACCTACTGGATGGCGGCTTCCGCCATCGATGAGGCGATTAGAAACATAGTCGCGGTGGGTGGCGATCCCGACCACATCGCGATTTTAGATAATTTCTGTTGGGGTAACCCGATTCTTTCAGATACCAATCCGGACGGCGACCACAAACTCGCCCAGCTTGTCCGCGCGGCTAAAGGCTGCTACGACACAGCCGTAGGCTTAGGGACACCGTTTATTTCAGGTAAAGATAGTTTCCATAACGAGTACAAGCTCGGAGATAATACAATTGCAATTCCGCCGACACTGCTTATCTCGGCGATCGGCATTGTGCCCGATGTCGAGCGTGCGGTTACGATGGATGCCAAGCGTGCCGGCGATTTAGTCTACATGCTGGGCACGACGCACGATGAGCTCGGCGGTTCGCACTACTATGTGCTGCATGGGGCTAAAGGCGCGAACGTGCCGCAGGTCGATGTACAAGCCGCGCTTGGACTGTACCGGGCGCTCCATAGTGCTATTCAAAACGGCCTCGTAGCATCGGCTCACGATTGCTCGGAGGGCGGAATTGCCGTTGCCGCTGCTGAGAGCGCATTTGCCGGCGGGCTCGGAATGGCGCTGGATATGAAGCAGGTGCCGGCCGACGGTGATTTGGATGTGCAGAAGGTGCTCTTCTCCGAATCGAACAGTCGCTTTATCGTAACGATTGCGCCTTCGATGGCGGCCGAGTTTGAGGCGATGATGGGTAGTGTGCCGTGCGCAAAAATCGGCTACGTTACGGCCATCGGTCGTTTTACGGTAGCACACGGCGCCACCACACTGATCAACGCAGGCATTGATGAACTTAAAGAGGCGTGGAAAGCGCCCCTTCGGTGGTGATGGATGATGAGTGAAAAACCAAGAGTAATCGTACTGCTAGCCGCCGGTATTAACCGCGACCGCGACGCTCAGGATGCATTTGAGCTCGCCGGTGCGGATGCCGAGCGCGTGCACCTACATGATATCGCAGACGGTATAAAGCGCCTGAGAGATTATCAGATTCTGATGCTGCCCGGCGGCTTTTCCTTTGGTGACGACATCGCCTCGGGTAAAGTGCTGGCAAACAAGCTGAAATATAAGCTAAAAGACGAACTGTTAGAATTTATTGCCGACGGCAAGCTCATCCTCGGCGTGTGCAACGGCTTTCAAGTTATGGTAAAGCTCGGTATCTTGCCTGGATTTGACGGCAATTACATGCAGCAAGACGTCACGCTTACCAACAACGACTCCGGCAAGTTCGAGGATCGCTGGGTAAATCTTAAGGTTAATCCTACTTCGAAGTGCATCTTTACCAAAGGGATCGAGAAACCGGTTTATGTGCCGATTTGTCACGGCGAGGGCAAGTTTATCCCGCGTGACGACGCGGCGCTTAAACGTCTTAACGATAACGGCCAGGTAGTTGTTCGTTATGTCGATAAGGACGGCGAGTTTGGCGACTATCCGGTTAATCCAAATGGGTCGGTCGAGCACATTGCCGGAATATGTGATGAGACCGGGCGCATTTTCGGGATGATGCCGCACCCGGAAAACTATATCCGGCGCACGCAGCACCCGCGCTGGACCCGCGAGAACCTGCCCGATGAGGGTGACGGCCTTGTGATATTTAAAAACGCGGTCGATTATGTAAAGCGTAATTTGTAGGCACACATTGCGAGTACACACGCGGGTGCTTACAACCATACATAATGTGCGTTAAGCTTATTAATGCTTACAATATATTCTTACGTAGAGCAAGCGCGCATAAGATGCAAGCGAGTTCTAAGGAGTTTTTTGTTTTGAGTCACAATATTGATGACTTCGATTATGACCGTCCGGACCGGCCCGAAGAGGCATGCGGTGTCTTCGGCATTTTTGCACCGGGCGAAGATGTAAGCAGGCTGACCTATTTCGGCCTGTACGCACTGCAGCACCGGGGCCAGGAGAGCGCCGGAATCGCAGTATCGGACGACCGCTCGATCATTATCTATAAAGACATGGGGCTACTTACCCAGGTATTCAAGGATAGTAATCTTGCCAGCCTGCAGGGTAATATTGCCATCGGGCACGTGCGTTACTCGACAACCGGTTCGACGCACTGGGAGAACGCGCAACCGATCTATAAAACGTTTAAAGGCGGGAGTCTGGCGCTTGCGCATAACGGCAACCTGGTCAATACGCAGGAGCTCAGGACCGAGCTGAGCGAGCACGGGCAGAAATTTCGCTCGACAAGCGATAGTGAAGTCATAGCCTCTCTTATCGCATCGTATGCAGATGAAGGCATCGAAGATGCAATAAAAGAGACGATGAAGCGGCTGCACGGCGCGTATTCGGTCGTGGTTATGACCGAGACAAGGCTTTTTGCAATGCGCGACCCGCACGGTATCCGGCCACTGGTTCTCGGAAGGCTGGGCGAGCATTACGTAATTGCCTCGGAGACGTGCGGGCTGGATATTGTTGGCGCCACCTACCTGCGCGACGTGAACCCCGGCGAGCTCATCATTATCGACGAGGTCGGCATGCGCAGCATCCAGGCGGTGGAATCGAATAAAACCAGCCTTTGCATTTTTGAGTTCGTCTACTTCGCCCGGCCCGACACTAAGCTGTGCAACCGGCTGGTCTACAGCGCGCGTGAAGCTATGGGCGCTGAGCTGGCAAAAGAGAACCCGGTCGATGCCGATCTGGTATTGGGCGTGCCGGACTCCGGCGTGCCGGCAGCGGTCGGCTACTCCCGAGCATCGGGCATCCCGTATCGGGAAGGGTTGGTCAAGAACCGTTATGTTGGGCGAACGTTTATTCAGCCGACACAGACGATTCGGCAGGTTGGAATCAAGCTCAAACTTAATCCGCTTCGCGAAGTTATCGACGGCAAGCGGATAGTCGTCGTCGACGATTCTATCGTGCGGGGCAATACCAGCAAGAAACTTATCGATATGCTACGGGAAGCGGGGGCGCGCGAGATCCACATGCGCATCAGCTCGCCGCCGGTTCAATGGCCGTGCTTTTACGGAATCGATACCGATACCCAGGAGCAGCTTATCGCAGCGAATAACAGCATCGATGATGTGTGCAAATTTATCGGGGCGGACAGCCTCGGTTACTTAAGCTTAGAGGGGCTCGTTAAATCAACGGAAGGCCAAAGCGAACAATTCTGCATGGCGTGTTTCGACGGGCAATACCCAATCAATGTGCCAGAAGATTTCAGGGTTTCAAAACTCATGCTCGAGGAGGAAGAGGCCACATAATGGTTGACGCAAACAACGAAGGTTTAACATATAAAGACGCCGGTGTAGATATTAAAGCCGGCGAGCAGGTGGTTGAGTTTATAAAGAAATCGGTGCGATCGACGTTTCGCCCCGGAGTGTTAACCGATATCGGCGGCTTCGGCGGCCTCTTCGGCATCGATACCAAGCGCTATAAAGAACCGGTGCTGGTATCGGGTACCGACGGCGTCGGCACCAAGCTCAAAATCGCCCAAACGCTCGATATACACGATACGGTTGGCATCGACTTGGTCGCTATGTGCGTAAACGATATTTTGGTACAGGGGGCGGAACCTCTGTTTTACCTCGATTACTTCGCGACCGGCGCGCTTGAGCCGCATAAGACCGCAGCGGTGATCGAAGGCATCGCCGAGGGCTGCCGGCAGGCGGGATGCGCACTCCTTGGCGGCGAGACTGCGGAGATGCCCGGTTTTTATGCACCGGGTGAATACGACCTGGCCGGTTTTGCGGTCGGTATCGTTGATAAACCGGACGTTATAACCGGCGAGACGATTACGGAGGGCGATGTCATCATCGGGCTTGCGTCAAGCGGGCTTCACAGCAACGGCTATTCGCTTGCGCGAAAACTCGTCGAAACCAAGAATCTTTTGCTTGATACCGTCTATTGGGATAGCGGCAAAAGTCTCGGATTGGAGCTTTTAAAACCGACCAAGATATACGTGAAACCGATCCTTAAACTTATGCAAGAGATAAAGATAAAAGGGCTCGCTCACATAACGGGCGGAGGGTTGACGCATAATATCCCGAGAATCCTGCCCGCAGGGGTCGATGCCGAGCTTAAGCTTGGCTCGTGGGATGCGCCGCCTATCTTTGCCTTTATGGAGCGCGAGGGCAATATCGCCCAAGCCGAGATGTTGCAGACGTTTAACATGGGTATTGGCATGGCAATCGTTGTCGATGGCAGTGATTTGTATGATGCGCTCAAGCTGCTCATAGGCGAGGGGGAGACCACCTTTGAGATCGGCAGGATTGCGCCCGGCACAGGCGTGGTGCGCTATGTCTAACGGGTTTGGCGGGCAGCCGAACGGTCGCGTTAATCTCGGGGTGCTGATTTCGGGAAGCGGCAGCAATTTGCAGGCGATAATCGACAAGTGTGAATCTGGAGAAGTGCCGGCCGATATCGCGGTCGTTATCAGCAGCAGGTCGGATGCCTACGGCCTGGTTCGGGCGACAACCCATAATATCCCCACCGCTATACTTAAGCGAAGCGAGTACGCCGATGAGGCGGCATACAACGTTGCGCTTTTAAAGCAATTGCGGCAGTATGGTGTTGAGCTCGTCGTTATGGCCGGCTACATGCGCCTCCTCGGGAAAGAGGTACTCGATGTGTATCCCAACCGCGCGTTGAACCTTCACCCGGCGCTTCTGCCGTCCTTTCCCGGCGCGCACGGCATTGCCGATGCGCTCGCCTACGGCGTCAAAGTAACAGGCATAACCGTGCACTTCGCCAACGAGGTTTTCGACGAAGGTCCGATTATCCTCCAGGAGTGCGTGTACGTGGACGAGGACGACACTGAAGAGACGCTCGCCGCGAAGATACATGCGGTCGAGCACGTAATCTACCCGAAAGCCATCAAACTCTACTGTGAAGGGCGATTGCGCATAGAGGGCAGAAGAGTCCATATCGTAGAATAGCAGGAATGTATTCTTAATCACCAAAAGCTACTTACAAACAGCCAATATATTCTCTCTCGTTCGCGCCTAAATCGCCCTATGTTATTACAAGGCTTTTTCATCTGCAGCGTTTAAGGTTGAGTGTGTTCGGTTAACACCAATATAACTACGTAACAATTGCATCTACTAACCGCAAAATAATAGCCTATCTATATCGCTTACAGTATAATCAGTGAAACAATGTAAGGTTGTGAAATAAGGAGGGGTAGATGATCGACAAGATTAAAATCAGGCGGGCAATAATCAGTGTTTCCGATAAAACCGGAGTTATCGAGTTCGCCAAAGGGCTTAAAGATATGGGGGTCGAGATTCTCTCGACTGGTGGTACGGCACGTGCGCTGCGTGATGCGGGAATTATCGCTACTGAAGTATCTGAATATACCGGCTTCCCTGAGATGATGGAGGGGCGGCTCAAAACGCTGCATCCGAAAATCTCCGGCGGGATTCTTGCCGACCGCAGGAAAGAAGAGCACATGCGGCAGATCGCCGACGCGGCGATCGAGCCGATCGATCTCGTGTGTGTGAATCTCTACCCGTTTGCGACGACAATCGCCAAGCCGAACGTCACACTCGACGAGGCGATTGAAAATATCGATATCGGTGGTCCGACAATGATCAGGGCCGCCGCAAAGAATTTTGAGGGCGTTACTGTTGTGGTCGATGCGAGCTGGTATCCGAAGATTCTTGTTGAGATGCGCGCCAACGATGGGGCGGTCTCGCGCGACACCCGTTTTACGCTCTGCAAAGAGGCGTTTAAGCACACCGCGCTGTATGATTCGACAATCGCCCAGTACCTCACATCGCGTGACGAGAAGGAAGAATTCCCGAAAATCAGAGTAATGACCTTCGAGAAAATCATGGATACACGCTACGGTGAAAACCCGCACCAGAGAGCGGCGTATTACCGCCAGGCCGGAGCGCCGGCGGACGCGCTCGTCAACTTCAAGCAGATCCACGGTAAAGAGCTCTCATATAACAATATCTTGGATATGAACGCCGCGTGGGCGCTGGTGTGCGATTTAGACCGGGAGCCGGCATGCGCCGTTATCAAGCACAATAATCCGTGCGGCTGCGCTATCGGCCAAGACCTGGCAGATGCATACAAAAAAGCGTTTGACTGCGATCCCGTATCGGCGTACGGCGGCATTGTCGCCTTCAACCAGGTAGTCGATGCAGCGGCTGCGGAAGAGATGGGAAAAATCTTTACCGAGGTGGTCATCGCACCGGGCTACGCCGAAGAGGCGCTCGATATCCTTACAAAGAAAGCGAACCTTCGTCTAATCGATACCGGCGGCGTTACGACCGTGAGCTACTTCGACCACGATGTGCGCCGTGTGAACGGCGGCGTGCTCATGCAGGATTTCGACAATATCGAAGAGTCAGCCGCCGATTGGCGCGTGGTAAGCGAGGCGCGGCCATCCGAAGGACAATGGAAAGACATGGTATTTGCCTGGAAGATCGCAAAACACGTTAAGTCGAATGCGATCATCTACGTTAAAGACCAGGCGACTGTTGGTGTCGGCGCCGGTCAGATGAGCCGTGTTGACTCAACCTGGCTTGGAGCGCGCAAAGGCGGCGAGAAGGTAAAAGGGGCCGTTGTAGCATCCGATGCCTTCTTCCCGTTCAGGGACGGTTTAGACGCGGCGGTTGAAGCCGGCGCATCGTGCATCGTCGAGCCGGGCGGTTCAATCCATGATGATGAAGTTATCGCTGCGGCAAACGAATACGGTGTTCCGCTTGTCTTTACCGGCAAGCGCCACTTCCGCCATTAGTCGTATCCGGGTAAACCCCGATATTTATGATTCGCTCTTGCTAATGTATGTGGGCGCGCTATAATTGCTGGTATGGTTTATGTGCACGGCATGCCGGTTGAGCGCTGGCATGCATGGTAGCGATTGACATTGGGGTTTAGCTGTAGTATCATATCTAATGCTGTAGCGGTAATGTATGTCTACCGCTACGCTATTTTTTGTTTACGGATAGTAAACAACGGTTCTTTAGTCGGGCCGTTAGCTCAGTTGGTAGAGCACCGGACTTTTAATCCGGGTGTCGAAGGTTCGAGTCCTTCACGGCTCACCATGCCCCCATCGTCTAGGGGCCTAGGACACAGCCCTTTCAAGGCTGCGGCGGGGATTCGAATTCCCCTGGGGGCACAAAGTTTGTTTTTTTAGGTTTATTGGGGGTTTAGCTCAGCGGGAGAGCATCTGCCTTACAAGCAGAGGGTCACAGGTTCAAATCCTGTAACCCCCACCATCAACGTTTTGCCAGATAGCGACGTTGAAATCTCGTCGTAAAAACAGTATAATGCTGTTTGACTGTGAAAATTGCCAGTGCTCAACATGGGGGCG
Source organism: Candidatus Aquicultor sp. (assembly GCA_036504445.1). Lineage (NCBI taxonomy): Bacteria > Bacillati > Actinomycetota > Candidatus Aquicultoria > Candidatus Aquicultorales > Candidatus Aquicultoraceae > Candidatus Aquicultor > Candidatus Aquicultor sp. The sequence continues at coordinate 16,568 of DASXVE010000030.1, read as the reverse complement.
TAGTGTAGCGGTTTAACATGCCGGCCTGTCACGCCGGTGATCGCGGGTTCGAATCCCGTCGCTCCCGCCAGAGTCTAAGGCTTCATCTTTTGATGGAGTCTTTTTGTTTTTGTGGTTAAATATAACTATGAATATTGAATTTCTCTATTTTGCAGGATGACCGGGAGTCCCGAGCGCTCGTGAGGCGCTCAAAGAGGCTATGGATGAGCTATGCATCAATGCAAAAATTAATGAAATAGAAATACAGAGCGAAGCGGAAGCCATCTCGCATAAGTTCTTAGGTTCGCCGACCGTGAGGGTAAATGGTTTTGATGTTGACCCTAACGCTTGGGGACAAACCACTTATTCATTTTCATGCCGCATATATCATACCCTGGAGGGCGCACAGCACTATCCAAGCAAAGACATGGTGCGAGCAGCGCTTAATGAAGCCCTGAGAAGCGCTCAGTAAAACCAGCCAAAAACCGATATGGTATTATAGAGTTTCTAAAAGCTTTGTTTAAGGAACGGTTGTCTCACGGAATGTACGGAGGATACTATGGCTACGCCGCGTGTTGGAATTCTAATGGGAAGCGATAGCGACCTTTCCGTCATGGAGAAGGCCGCAAACGTCTTTAAAGAACTGGATGTTCCTTACGAGATAGATATTATTTCCGCCCACCGTTTGCCCGATAAGGCTGCGCAATATGCTAAGATCGCTCGTGAACGCGGTTTAGGTGCGATTATCTGCGGCGCCGGTATGGCTGCGCACCTGGCCGGCGTGATCTCCTCACACACAACGCTTCCGGTCATCGGCGTACCGATAAAATCCGGTGCGCTCGCCGGCGTTGATGCGCTGTATGCAACCGTGCAGATGCCGCAGGGCGTCCCGGTGGCAACGGTAGCGATTGATGGGGCGGCAAACGCCGCTTACCTCGCGTGCGAGATACTTGCGGTTACCGATATGGAGCTCGCACAGCGCCTGGAAGCAAAGCGCGCTCAGACTCGCGATCAGCTCAACGAAAAATCCGCAAAGCTCAAAGCCGAGCACGCCGAGTAAACCTGCGCTTAAAACCACGTACGCTCGCGCAATCCCAAGTAACGTGCCTCGTAATTGCCTGCAAGCACCGCTTTTACGACATCATTTACCGGTGGATAGAGGACCAGCTCATCGAGCTGTAAGGCATCGGCCCACACGATGCCCAGGGCGGTAGTATGCTCCGGGTTAACCTGTGGCTTTCCACGTGTAATCACGCCGGTAAAGACGCAATGAAGCGTGTGCTTTACCGTACCGGCGCTCGGTGTTTCAACGACACAAGCGAGATCGTCAACCTCGATTTCGACCCCGACTTCCTCTGCAAGCTCGCGTACAAGAGCATCGATAAGCGTCTCGCCATCGTTAACACCACCACCAGGGATACCGCAGACAGCCGTATCACCGTAAAGATATTGCAGCAGCATGATTTTTCCGTTCTGGATGAGAAGTATCGACGGTCGTGTTTTCATATAAGTCTCCGCGTCTCGTTTTCTTTCATCATATACGACCCGGCGTTTGACTGCATTCACAGCGCGAAAGTGGGTATGAGTGAATTATAATCGGGAATTTGGAGATGATACAGATGGCACAGCAAAATGAGAATATGCAAGATCGCAATAATGCCGATGAAGGGACCAGACAACAGGGAAGACCGTGGGATTTAAAAGAAGCCATAGGGCGGGCGCTAAAGGAACGTTCTGAACAGAAGTCGATCATGGACGTTGAGCAAGAGATACAGGGCAATAAAGCCGGTGAAGCAGCGCTGGAGGGCAAAGAACGCCGGGCAGCAAAGGCGAACGAGAAGCGCTTTACGATGAAGGAGCCCCAACGTACCGGCAGGACAGAGGGCTCGGCTAGATAAGCGGGTGATGCAGATGGAGCAAGAAATGTGACGCCTCGCGTGCGAGGCGTTGCTGCTTTTTCCACTGGCCGAATTGCAGCCCTTTGTTGGCCAGCCTGCTCAAATATGCGGCAAGTTCTTTGTCGATAACGCCTACATCTTCCTTGGCAAGGGGTGTTCCGGGCAACGGGATAAACGTGTGGCTGTGAATCTTGGCGCCGCGTGCCGCCAGCGAATCCATCATGGCGATTGAGTGCAGACGGTCGTCGTTGGTTTCACCGGGTAAGCCAAAAATAAAATCGACGCAAACCTCGAGCCCGGCGGCGAGGATGCATTCGATGGCTCGATCTACGTCTTCGACGTTATGCTCGCGGTGTAAGCTGTCGAGCATCCGCTGGCTCCCGGTTTGGGCGCCGATAACGATCTGTCTTGTGGCGGTAAATCTAGTGATAAGCTCTATGGCTTCAGGCGAGACAGCCTCAGGGCGCACCTCGGACGGGAACGAGCCGAAGAATAGGTGATCGGTGCCGACGATAGCAGATGCCCCGCGCAGCAGCCCCTCAATTGCCTCCAGGTTGACGGATATACCGTCTTCGGAACCGTAAGCGAGCGCGTTTGGCGAGATAAAGCGAAAGTCTTTTGTCCCTTTAACTTTGCTAAGCGAGATATATCCGAGCACTTCATCCAAGGCACGGTGGCGCATTCTGGCGCCGAAGAGAAACGATGTCTGGCAAAACCGGCATGCGTGCGGGCAGCCGCGACTGACCTCAATCGGTGAGAGCCTCTCGTGGCTGGGTGAAAACGGCGCAAAACGATTAAGGTCGACCGGGCGCCGCCTGCCCGTGGTCACCACGCTTTCGCCGTCATGGTAGGCGATACCCCGTATAGCGCGCCAATCCAAATCATCCGTGAGCGCATTGATGAGTTCAGGGAACGTCTCCTCCCCTTCACCGATCACCGTAATATCAAAGCCCATAGCAAGCGCTCCGGAAGGGTCACCCGAGGCGTGGGGGCCGCCGGCAATATAAAGAGCCCGACCGCCCGCTAAATCCGCTTTAAGCATGCTTAAGAGCTCGTAGACGGCAACAGCGTTCGTTGTCGCGAATGAAAATCCGATAAGCAACATCTCGTGTGAGCGTTGCAGCTCGGTAAGAGCTTCCAAGATTTTTACCGGCGAGTGCTCGGTAATAAAGTAGAGGTGCGCATTCTGGGTCGCCGGTGTGCTCTCGACCGCGCCGGCAAGCGCGTTTACGCTGTATTTATTATAGTTTGTACAAATAAATGCGGTTGCTATATCCATGGTACCCACTGTAACGATATTTTTTGTATAATACCACGGATCATCGTTTTTCACAGGATAGGGCCTGTGGGCTTGATTTTTTCTAGATATTTACGTAATCTATTATGGTACCTTTAAACCGAATAGGTGCACGTTACATGGCCGGGTAGCTCAGTTGGTAGAGCAGGGGACTGAAAATCCCCGTGTCGGCGGTTCAAGTCCGTCCCCGGCCACCATTTATGCCCTGGCAGTAGTGATATTGCCGGGGTTTTTTGTTGTGTAAGCTCCTCGTGGTAACGCGGTGGTGACCTGTCCTCCCGAAAATTGTGCCACCTTAAAATTGGCGATATGCTGATTTTGAAGGAGTCCCTTCCCAAGACAAAAAACGGCGGATCTTTTAGATCCGCCGTTTTTACCCGGTGTGCTGGTAGCTATTTCTCGCCTTCGGCTTCTTCGCCCTTCTCGATGAGCTCTTTTACTTTTTGCCCACCCTTGTGTCCGATCTCTTCATAGAATTCGTGACCATATTTCTGTTTTGTGGTTTCGCCGCCTTTATGACCGCCCTTCTCGCCGCCGAGATGACCGGCTTCGCTTACCGTCATTTCGCCTTTATGTTCTTTTTCTTCGGGCATGAATCTCGCCTCCTTATTACGTCATTACCCGCGCACGCGGTATCTCACGCGCAGCGCCGCCTAAGCGACTTTACTGTATTCTTCGAGAATCTCGGCCGGGCCGTGACCCCCGAATCCTCGCGTCATAGTTGTTTTCTCCTCTTAACAGATGGGTGCTGCTTTTCAGCATTTCTCATACCCCCGCGCCCCTCGCTTAAACAATGTTATGCAGCCAATGGTGAATATAACTGTAGTAGCGCTCTAATTCAGCGCTAGGGACCATGAACCAACACAAGCGATGTAAATATGGCTATTAACCTGGAGTTATAGTATAATACCCATATAGGGTATTACTTGCATAGGTAAGGTGCCACATGGTAAATAACGGTGGAACTCGATTAAAATCGTTTGACTATGGCTTGCGCTCACGCCTGCTGCTCTTACTCGTCGTCATGCTCCTTCCATTCATTATTTTCTCAGCACATCAGGGGTATAGCGGGTATATACAGCTTTTGCACGACAAAACTACTAAAAATGTCCGCGACGCACGTGAAGTCGCGGGTAACGTTGATGAGCTTGTCCAGGCAACAGGGGACCTCCTGGTTGCCATCTCACATAGCGATGCCGCCCAAAACCAAGATTACCCCGCGCTTAAGAAGTGGTTTAGCGGAATAGCGGCCAAGTATCCATACTACAAGAACATCATCTTTGTCGACCTCGATGGAAACATGCGCGCGGCTGCGCGTACGTACACTAAACCCGACGGTAAAATAATCGTTACCGTTAAAGAAACCGCGTATTACAAACGATCGATAGATGCGGACGGGTTCGCTTACGGCGATTATATGATAGGCATGCTGAGCAAAAAGCCGGTAATCCATATTACATACCCCGTGTTTACGAAAACAGGGAAGCGGGTCGGTTTCGTTGGAATATCGTTCGATCTTGCGCGATTGCAGGAACGCATTGTAACTATGAATGTCGCTAAAGGATCTGAAATCACAGTTCTCGGCCAAAACGCCACTATAATTGCACGCACGCTTGACCCGAAACACTGGATAGGGAAGCGGTTTCAACCGAAAATACCCGGCGGAACTATCACATCCGGTATGAGTATAACTATGCCCGGGCCTGATGGCATTGTCAGGTATTCGAGTCTTTATAACACGAAACGAGCCCCATGGCTTGTAGCCGTATGTTTTGAGCAATCGACACTTCAAAAGCAGGCCCTCAATGTAATACTCCAACAACTTTGGTTTATTCTGCCGTTGTTGCTTGTAGCAGTGCTTGGCTGGCTCTGGATCGGACGCGATGTCGATGGCCTGTATAAAACCGCGCGCCGGTTAGGTCTGGCCGATTCGCTCACCGGGCTTGGGAGCTTTTTCAAGTTCAACCAAGACCTTACTAAAGATATTGCGCTTGCTAAACGTCATATGCGCTCGCTCGCTTTATTAATCCTTGATATCCAGGAGTTTAAACGCTTCAATGAGCTAAATGGCTATCAATACGGCAATTCCGCGCTTAAGCAAATTGCGGCAATTGTGAGTGATGACCTCCGCGAGACGGATTCCGGTTACCGTTACGGCGGTGATGAAATCTCGCTTTTGCTAACCGATACTGATGAACTCGATGCCGTCGAATATGCGGAGAACTTGCGAAAGAAGATTGAAACGGCCGCTTTTGCCAAAAAAGACGGCTCATCGGCAAATCTTACGGTTGCAATCGGAATAGCGGTGTTCCCGGTAGATGCATCCGATGTAAACAGTTTGACGCAAAGTGCCATCGAAGCGCTCTATGAGGCGAAGGAAAGTACCGATACGCCTATCAAGACGTATTCGGAAACTGCCCGTCCAAGTAAAGCGAAGGCCGGCTGAGTCAGCAATGAGTGTTAACGCCCGGGTGGCGCAAGGCCTTTCGCACTAGTTGCCGGTAAGTTTAGCTGTTATAGTTGCGGGGTTTACCTCTTTGTTTCCGTTACCATCGGTTGCCCGGACTCGAATCTGATAGGTCGCGTATCGATCATCCGGCAGTGTCCATAGATATGCCCAACTTGCATCTTTTTGATTCTTACCGGATGTGATATTAGCGCCAAGCCACGTCTCACTATTTTGCCAGTCTTTACCGTTCCAGTAAGCGTTCTCGGATTCCTTACGAATCATAACCTCGATTTTAGCAACGTTCATATTGTCGTTTGCCAATCCATACATGAGGTAAGCCATGCCGCCGCCGATCTCGGTGGCGCCGGTCGGTGCTATAAATGTGCTCTGCGGCGGTTCTGCGTCACCGCTTCCTGCGAGAGTGATAGTCGTAAGCTGTAGAAGCGGTGCAATAATCTGGTTATTTACAAGGTCGATGCGAGCATTCGGCACAACTTCCCAAGTTTTTCGCTGATCATCATAGGCGATCAGGCGCAAGTTCGTCGGATCGGGTATTTCATCCGCCCGGTATTTGATCTTAATTGTTGCCGTTTGGCTAAACGGTAGTTTCTCGGGCATGAGCCGATATGCCGGGCTGTACCTGGTGACGCCGTTTAGCCTCGGGATAGCGCTCCCCCGAAGCTCATCAATCGTAATCGCGACGTCTGCCGCTAGCGCACCTTTTGGGATTTCAAGCGACAGCATGTGCCCGCCATCCTCAACAATTCCGCCATCTTTACCGACAGTGCCTTTGAGCGATGCGGCAAACGTGCCCGAGGTAGAAAACTTCCAAGAAAAATTCGCCGCCAACGGGTTGCCTGAGGCATCTCTGATGCCGCCGTTTATATAGACCTCATAAGTGGCGCCCGGCTCGAGTTTGCCCTTGGGCATTAGTTTGGCGGATTTTCCTTTACTATCGTATGCCACAGTAGCTGCTACCCAGCGTGATTCTTGCTTAAGGTAAAATGTCGAACCCGGCTCGGTGCCATCGTTTTTAAAGCTGAGCGGATCCATGTCTTCATAGAAGACGATACCGATCGTTGAATCTGCTGCAATGTTGGTGGCGTTCGATGCGGGGTAAAGATGGCGTGTAACCGGGGGCGTCGTGTCAAGCACAATGCTATCGGAAATCTGGTATAAATTCTCACAACCATCCACGAATTGAGCCGTAATGATTTTTGCACCGTCACCCTGAGAAAGGGCTAGGGTTTTGTCTTGGGCAAACCGCTCCCAGTTCGTCCAAGTATGCCCGTTATCTTGGCTGAAGCGCATTTGCAGAGCACCTAGGATATCCATTGAGACATGGACATTGCGGTGATTCGTATAGCTGGCGGCATCTTCGATGAAGATACTGCCTACAGGGCCTACATTATCAACGCTTACTACGCTTCTAGCGGGCAACAATTCCTGGTTGCCGGTGGTATCGTGAGCTCGCGCCAATATTTTATATGTAGCGCCATCACTTGTGGGCAGCGGCCAAGAATAACTCCAGGCAACGGAGCGGACGCTTAAGTTGGCTGTCACACTGGCGGTATCCCAGTACTCGTATTTAACCCAGCTATTGCCATTCCACCACGAGTTATCGTAGATACGGTATATTGCGACCTCGACTTTTGTAATGCCGGTATCGTCACTAGCCATACCGTTAATTGCATACTCGTGCCCGGTGAGCATTTCTTTGCCGGTCGGGTTTAGCACTGCCGTTACCGGCCGGCTGTTTACACCTGAAGTAATATTGAAACGCACATCGTCAAACCAGGCAAATGCCGTGGCATCACGCGCATTGCCGTTTTCGAGTATCGCGCCGAGACGCACGCCATAGATGCCGCTTTGATCGAGGTAAGAGGATATATTGACGGATGCTGTTACCCACGTGTTGTCGTTAAGCTTGGTTGCATCCGCCCATACTGTGACCGCGGAATTATCCGGTTTGATAAGCTCGATGTAGATGCGTTGCGACATTGGCAGAATCGCCGACCAGTTCTTCTTCCAGGCAAATTCAATATTGCCCTTACTGCCGCTTTGCAACCGAGTATTGATGCGTTGCGTTGTCCATATCTCGCCTTTACTACGGCGTCCGGGGAGGCTAAATCGCAGGCTTCCGGTATGATAATAGCCTGCTTTATCCCATACCGCTTCGATGCCTTTGGTTGGTGCGGTAACTTTCCAGCCGGTAGCGTTGTCGTCAAAGGCTCCATTTACCGTGAGCTGATCCGCGATGGCGATGCCGGGGAATACAACTAAGCACATGAATAGGGCAATAAGGACAAGAAAAACCTTTTTAGCGCCCACTCTGTGATACCCCCGGTTGTACAGGTGCAGGAGTAGAAGTGTTCTGGTTGTCAACGGTTGCTTTTAGCGTTTTGAGGGTTGAATTGTTGGGATCGAGGCTTAAGCCGGTGACGATTACACCCCGCGCTTGCGTTACGTCGTTTTGTAGAATATAAATATTGGCCATTTCGGCAAAGACGTCGGCACGCGACGTATCGTTTGACGGCAGCAGATTGAGCACTGCCCGCCACTGATCGAGCGCCTGGGAGTAAAACTTGGCCTTGGTATCGACGCGCGCAAGCGCGGCGTGAAAGAGCGCAACGTTGGGCGCGGCTTTTGTAGCTTGGTCGAGTGTGGTGATCGCCTCATTCCGGCGACCTGTTTGCTCAAGCAGCACGCCCATCTTATACAGGGTTTCTGCATCATTCGGCTTTGCTTTTAGTATGGCTTCATACTCATCGAGGGCTTGTTTGATCTGCCCGGTCAGTAAGTAGGCCGATGCCAGCATATCGCGAATTTTTATATTATCCTTGTGTGCTGCGGTAAACATCTCCATGCGCGGGATTACCGCTTTATAGTCGCCCTTATTGTATGTTTCGATCAGCTGTGTTTCCGTAATTTGGTCTTGCTTGGATACGGCTGCTATCTGTTTTTTAGAGGGAGCCGGTGCCGTGATTAAATATATGATTCCTGCGCCTATCGCCAGGACGACAATAGCAACAACCGCCATGATCGCGATAATCTTACCGGTGCTTCGCTCTTCGGAAATATCGAGGCTCATTGGCTCAGGAGGTTCCGGCTTTCTCGTTCTGTTGTGCCCACTGAGCATGATATCATCCGGTTTCTGTGATCCGGTTTCAACCGGCTTTTTCTCGGGAGTTTTTTGCACTGCCGGTCGAGTTACCTTGCCGTCTTGTTGGGTTGGTTTTGCGGTGCCTTGCTTTTGTTCGCTCGGTATTTTCTTCTTGGTAGGGATCTTTTTGTCGGACGATGGTTTTCTATTTGCAGCATGTCTTCCCACTACTATTCCTCCGATACATGCTTGTTTATTCGATAGCGCTCATATTATAGCAGAATATGGGCGCTATAGGATGCGTTAGACAGCTAAACCTATCTCTTTACTTATTCTAACCATTCAAGCGAAGCCGTGATAGATGAAATTCTTAGTGGGCGCAATTTCTTGTAAGAAGTATTTCTTGTAAGAAGTTTTGGGATGTAGCCGGCATTATGGAACTGTAAGCGCGTGCGAGCTGGAGTGGCAGGCTAAGCAGGCGGTGCTCGTCTCTTCATGGGTTTGCGGCATGGTGAGATCGTACCCCATCACTATCGCTGTTCTCGTAGTTTCAGTTGTGTAGCGGTGGCATACCTCGCACGCCTCATCGCCGCTATCAATGCGCCCGTTGGCATTCGGGTCGTTCCACCCATTGCTTGTGGAATAATCGTAGAGTTGGTCGGCGAGCATTGCATAATTATTCTTGGTCGAAGTATGCACGTCATGGCAGATCATGCACGGTATTTTAACGTTCGTGTTATATTTCTTACCGGCTTTCGGGGCTTTATAGCCCGCATTGGCCATATCCGCAGTGATCGTTGAGTCTGCATTCGTCAGGTGTCCGGCGCGATTTGCCGTTATGTCACTATACTGCTGTTTTATGTTGGCAACTGTTGACGCGCCCGTACCGTCATGACAGCTCAAGCATAATGCATTATAGATATCAGAACCCTTAGTCGGATCGTTTACAACATCAGGGCTCTCGAAGTACGGTTGGATAAGCAGGCGGCGCGTTGCGTTATCGCCGGTCAACCCGAAATTCGAGAAATCCGGGGCGAGGTGCACCGCATGGCACGTTTCGCACAGATTACTCGTTGAGGAAAACGGGCTCGGATTATTTGACCGTACGCTTCCATGGGGGATAGCGACGATTGCGAGTTCGCGTGATCGCAAATTTGAGAACGCCGCTACCGTTGCCGGTGCTGTAACAAGCACCGAGTTCTTGTCGACCAGCTGCGATCCGACAGTGACGTTGGTCGGCGCGGCGGGCTTAATGTTGTAGACAATATAATAGCTGGTCGAGGAAGTCGAGAGCGTTTCGGCTACACTAAAATTGAATTGCGTGGTATCACCGCCACTATATGTGCCGGGGGTTGTACTCATCAAAGTATCTGCAGGCGCACCGGTGGTTTGCAGCCTGCCCATGCCGTTCGTTTCTTTATAAATCTTAACCGCATCAACTGTTGTGGAAGCATCGCCGGTTCCGAATTCGTTAAGGATAATGCCGGTAAGTTGGGCTTCGCCACTATTTGTCTTAAGCGTAATACTTTGGGTGACAACCCCATCAAGCCCCGGCGTAATACTGCCGCGCGTTTCCGGACGCGATGTAACCGATACGGTGGCCGCTGCCAGCGCAACACTGAAAAGTGACAAGGTGAAGAGTACCGATAAGGTGAATACTACCGCAATATATATTACTAATCGGTTGCTTATGCTACTCGTGCGCTGAAACCGGGCTGTCACGTATCGGGCTCCTTGTAATAAGTCGATACCGGCATAGGTGCGCTTACCTAAGCAATACTGCGTACCTATAAATTCCCACCTTAACTATAGCAACAATCGCTGGTTTACTCAACTTATATCACCGGTATGCGACTAAATTAGCGTAGGTTATCGCCACATCGTGATCCGGTTATTGAGTTTATCCGCGATGAAGATAGTGCCGGTTTTGGCGTCGATCGCAATACCGTTAGGGTAAGCTAACTTACCGTCGTCTGAACCGAAGCCGCCGTAGGTAAACAAGAGATTACCTTTCTTAGTAAAGACGAATACCTTGTGCTTGAAGGTATCGACGACATGGATGCGGCCGGTGTTGTCAAATGCAATACCTCGCGGCAGCGATAACGAATTTTTCTCCGTACCGCTAAACTGGTATAAGAATTCGCCCTTACTGCTAAATACCTGAATGCGAGCGTTATTCGAATCGCTGACGAAGATAGTGCCGTCTTTATCGGCGGCAATACCGTTCGGGTACAAGAACTCGCCCTTTTCAGAGCCCGGGCGGCCGAAGCGTGTGACAAGCTTTCCGCTATAGTCATAGACCTTAACATCCTGATCGATGACGTCGGTTGTATAAAGCTTCCGGTTTGCAGCATAGATAGCGATCGGCTTGACCGGCGCGGCGTAGACCGATGCATCATTTGACGCACCATCGGGGAACGTGTACAAGTAGGTGCCGTGAGCGTTATATACGACGATTCGTCCTGTTGTACCGATGGTGCTTACGTAAATGCGCCGCCCCATATCAACCGCGACACCGACCGGGTAATTGGACCCGGATTTTAGTGCTATCTTCACAGACTGCTCTAACGTTCCTGTCTGCGTAAAGATATCGAGCTTGCTGTTGCCGGAATCCGCGACGAAAAGCCCCGTATCGGCAACGGTAACAGCCATCGGTGCTTTCAGACGGTCATCGCCTTCGCCCTTGATTGATCCAATATATTTTGGATGGCTTGCAGGTGATGCATCTTGTTGATTGGGTGTGTTGTTGTGCGATGTGTTTGACAGTGAGTAATATAAAATACCCGTCGTGCCAATCAATGCGATGAGTACAATAATCGCTATGAAGAGGCGTCTGTTAATAGTATTTCACTCCTTATCTCTGCCTGCACTAATAATACATCAAAAACTGAAGCTTGTATTCAATTATGCTATAATTTATTCAGTAAAGGGCCGCTGGTTTTATGGCAACTATCAACGCTCGCACGTATGGTAATCCCGCACAGTTCATGCAAAGGGAGCCAGGGGACACAGTAGATAATCTAGAATATTGGTGGTATCTAAGAGTTGGTATTGCCGAAATCACTAATAGCATTAGTTGAGAAAGTCAGCGCAACTGATATAGTTATCGCGGCGCTTTGTATTGCGTTTGTCTTCCTCGCGCTCCTTTTTATCTATACCCGAGGACTTCTTTCAAGACTTAATATTAATACGATCTTCAAGCTGCCGATTCCCATGATTCTTGCAATTATTCTTGTTATAGCGGGGGCTGCTTCTTATACGGCGTCACGGCCGGCTGTATGCGGATCGTGCCATGTAATGCGCCAAGCGGTCGACGGCTGGGCTTCCTCCACTCATTTTGACGTGACGTGTCTCAGCTGTCACAAGAAAACCGCAGTGCTTGCCATACCCATCTTAAACCTTGAAGAGACACGTATGACGGCAAACAGTCTCACGGGCAAGTACCAGTTGCCGATATCATCCGCAGTTGATAATGAGGCATGCTTAGGTTGCCATAGCGATATCAAACATGGTGTTCAAACCAAATTCCAAACAATGATGAGTCATGCCGAGGTTATGCAAGCGGGGATATCTTGCCTTGAGTGCCATGATAACATCTCGCATACAACGGGGGAGCGAATAGGTATCTCTATGATGGAGAAATGCAGCAGCTGTCATAACGATGAGATTGCGTCATCTCGCTGCCAGACATGCCACTTAAGCAACGTGTGGCTCGGTATGAAACCGGCTGAGCGCAGCAGCATTGTTCACGATAGCAGTTGGCCTAAGACACACGGCTCGCGAAACCTTTATATGTGCAAAAACTGTCACAGCGACAAAGATTGTACTCGCTGCCATGCAACAACCGTGCCGCACCCGGAAGGATGGCCGTATATCCATGGCCAGGAGGCCAAGAAGAGCCCTGATGATTGTAATATATGCCATGTAAATGGAATGTTCTGCAAGAACTGTCATAATATTCAGATGCCGCACCCGACCGGCTGGCTAGCGCTTCATAATATGTCGGTTGAAGTAACCGGACAGGAAATCTGCAAGACGTGTCATCCGGTCAGAGACTGTAAAAAATGCCATGATGACCACGCACACAATAGGTCGCTAATGCAAGGGGGGGCAAACCCGTAATATGCTAAGCGCCCGTGCCTTCTTCCAACACATCATGAAAGTCATACAGCAGCCCGAGCTACATATGCGGGAGATCCCTATCCTGGTCGGCATAGGTATTTTGCTGGTATTTATTATACTCGTACTGATCGCAATTCTCTTTGTCCGGCCGGTTAAAAAAGCGGGGAATCAGATTGAGGAAAAACAGCTTAGGCGTAAGCTAAGGCGGACCTATTTTGCCATTTTAATAACCGGCACACTAGCGATTGTTTCGCTTGGGACTGCCGTAGAGTTCGCATCAAAGGCTTCGTTTTGCGCGAGTTGCCACGAAATGAAGGCTGCATTTGACGATTCCAAGCGGTCGATACATAGTAAAGTTCCCTGCGAAGCGTGCCACCAGGAGCCTGGCCTAACCGGCGTATTTATCGATAAACTGCGTTTGGTCGAGATGGTATCTTCCAAGTCGAAAATCTTAGGGAACGTGACCTCTGCACAGGTTACCAACGAAGTGTGCCTACGGTGTCATAAAAGCGTGTTGCACGGCAAGAGACAATCCGGCGCGATCGTAATGCAACACAAAGAGCCGCTAGACGCCGGATACCGATGCGTTGATTGTCATTACCAGAAACCGGTTTTGCATAGTACCGTAAAGCGACTCGATTCTTTTGGGATGAGTACATGTATAGATTGCCATAATCAGAAACAGGCATCAGCCGAATGCGATGCATGCCATGCGTTCGTGTTGGTCGGGCAAACACGTGCGCATTTGCAGAATTACCCAAGAGCCGAGGGACCGGGGGAAATCTTGTGCAAATCATGTCATGGTATAACGGTCTGCTTGAATTGCCATAACTTACAACTGCCGCATTTACCTGCCTGGCGTAATGGCGGGCACGCGTTAGAAGGGTTTATCGACAAAACGCTCTGTTGGGAATGCCATACGAGCAACGACTGTCGCACGTGTCACGCCGGTGGGTTTCCGCATACCTCCGATTGGGTTGCGCAACACGGGATGTCAGCCAGTAGCCAAGGTGGTACGTGTTCAAATTGCCATAACCCGAACTTCTGCACGCAATGTCACACCGATTCACGTGGTGGTGCCCTTAAGCCCCACAAGCCCACGCATAAATAAGCTAAGTTTTTACGGTAGTGATGCGGTATTGTGGCAGCCGCTACAGACATTATCTATACCTGAGCCGGTTCCTGTTTTAAGCATCGATGGCTCTGAACCAGAGGAGTGCGGGAATTCGCTCACGCCGGTTCTGCCGTCGGCTACGTGGCATTGCTGACAGGCCGGACCGTTGTTGATGCCGTCATTCAGGTTAACGACCGCGAAGCCGTCGGGTGTCGTTGTGGCGCCTTCTGATGATGATGGGTGCCCGTAAACATTCGCAGGTGCTCCACCATTTTGAACCGTCTTTTTCAAGCCGTCTGTACCGATACCGAAGTTGGCGTTGTGGCACGTCGAGCACCACTGGCTTATCGTCTGCGATGTCTCACCGGTTGTTGGCGTATAGTACAGGTAATAGCCGTTCTTCTGCGGATTCGGATTTGCCTTGAGCAGCTTATTGCTTGTGAAACCGGCAAGTTTTACCGTCTTATTATCATGTACCGAATGGCACTCGAGACAACCCCAATCAGATGGACGTTTCGTGTAAGCCATCTCGGTGTCATCGGGAGCGGTTACCATATCTTGACCTTTTTGAGCTTGACTCAAGCCGTGACCGCCTTCGTCGAGGACAATCTGGGTGGCTGCCGCCCCGCCAATACCGTGGCAGAACTCGCAGGTCTCGTTTCGAGTGTTGGCCCGCGTTAAATCATATGCGCCGGTTGCAAGGTGAACCGCATGGCATTCTTTGCACTTGTTGGTTGTGCTTGTATAGCCACCGTGCGGGCCCTTTGTTGCGGCGTCGGTAAATCGCAACGGGTAACCGTATCCACCAAAGCTATTTTCAGCAGCCGCGTACCCTGAGAAGGTCGTAATCCCTGTGTATCCAATACTATTGTTACCGCTATAGCCGTCATAGATGTATTGGCCATTACTGCCGGCGACTCGTTCCCACTTATGATCGCTCGTGTAGTGGTATATGCTGACTTTCTTCTCAGCCGGGTCAATCGGCCCGTTACATCTTAAAATCAGCGTCAATGCCGGATTGAGCGGCTGTGTCGCATCTGTTGAGAGTTCATAATAGAACCTGCTGACCATTCGCACGCCGGGCGGCCGCACTGCGCTTTTTATTGTGAATTTCTTGTTTAGATATCCTGGGCTCGGGGGCACAAGCAGCTTAACCGTTTCATTTGCACTCTCGATTGTCGTAGTTGCGCTCGCTGAACTAATTGTGACGCTCAGATCAACCGACTCTGCTATGGCGGCCGCACTGAGAACGCTCTCTCCGGTTGAGTTGACCGCCGATACCTTATATGAATAATCACCGGGTGAAGGGACGGTATCCACAAAGGTACTTGTTGCCGCTGTCGCCGGGAGCGGCACAAACGTCTCCGAACCAGGATTTGCCCGGTATATTTTATATATCGTTACTTGCTCGCTGGCCGGGTTATTATTCCATTGAAGCGTGAACCGGTTATTCGCACCCGCGGTAACTTTCAAACCGGTCGGCGCCGTTGGCGGCATCGGAGCAATTGTATGTAGCGCGCTTACGAGCGGCGTCGTGCTGAGTTCTGCATAGTCTGGAGGGACGATGCCTACACTTGCGCTAGTTTCAATTGATGCACCGATAGTTTTACCGATATCCATAACCGCATCTTGTGTTACCGAGTATGTTACGAGTAACTTCACCGGCGATGTAGGTGTAATCGCAGCTAGTTTAATATTGTCGAACGTCACTTTACCATTCATGAATGTCTTCGACGAGGAGAGCTGCCAGTCGGCCGGCGTCAAGGAATTACTGTTATCGGCGTCATACCAAAGCTTTACACTGTTTAACGCGATATCACTGTCAGTTGCCGTTCCGGTTCGCTCAACGGTAAGGGAGTTTATAACCGCCGAATCGGCATTGATAGTAAGATCGATTACCTGCATAACGTGATTGGCAGTTCCGATTACCACATTACCGCCATCTACGGCTGTCTGGCTTACAGTTACCTTGTCCGGTGCATCGCCTATTGTAGTTGTCGCGGATGTGAGCGGGAAGGTGCTCGGATCGACCGTGTCGGGCGCAGCAAGAACGACATATGAACTATTAACTAGATTTGCTTTTATTGTTGCCCTGACCTTTGCTAAAGGGCTTGCTTCAGCCTCGATAAGCAGGTGCCGTGCTCCGCTGGGTCCGGGATTGATCTTGAAGCCCGGCGGTAGGGTAAATCCAACCGTACCCGTCGAGGGTACTTTTGTATCAAGCAAGGTATCGCCAGCATTTAAGGTACCGGATCCATCCACATCATCATAGAGGCGCAAGAACGCAACATCAGACGGTACGGCTGTGCCCACAAGGTCGACCTTAATGCCGCCCAATTCAGCACCGTCGCCATTGGTTGGAGCGGTTAAGGTAATTACATCAAGTATGCCGGATGTGCCCTGTAGCATGGTGAAATCTGCCGGTGGCGTATGGGAGACCGATATTGTATCTACAGAATTCTCAATTATATGCAAGCCGGTCGTTGCCGGCAGGTTCTGCGTGCTTACGATATCCGGGGCCTTAACGCCGAGCCCGGTAAAGGAGAGCTGCGCCCCGAGGGTTGCGCCGACGGTGGCGCCGGCCGCCACCGAGTAGGTAACGAAGA